>NZ_JBWJFQ010000019.1:0-136020 GCF_057784235.1 Mesorhizobium sp. CNPSo 4670
TGAACGCATCGCCGAACTGTTCGAGGGCCTTGGCCCGGTCAGCATCCGCAAACTGTTCGGCGGCAAGGGCATCTATTTCGACGGTGTCATAGTCGCCATCGTGCTGCGCGGCGAGCTGATGCTGAAAGCCGACGCGCAAAGCGCGCCCGACTTCGAAGCCGCCGGATGCCGGCAGTGGACCTATACCGGCTCTCGGCACGGCAAGCTGGTCTCCATGCCCTATTGGAGCATTCCCGACAGCGCTTTTGACGATCCCGACGAGATGACGCTCTGGGCACGCCGCGCCTATGAGGCAGGACGGCGGGCGGGGAAATAGTGCAACGACCTCAGGTGCTGCGGCAATCTTTTGGCAGCGCCGAGGGACAGCACCCCCTTCTGTCCTGCCGGACATCTCCCCCCGCAAGGGGGGAGATCGGCAGCTTCACTGAAGGCGCTCTACCTGCAACCTTGGCGATTGGCGAAAGCGGCGGCGACGTCCAATCTCCCCCTTGCGGGGGAGATGTCCGGCAGGACAGAGGGGGGTGTGAAGGAACTCGGCGTTCACGCCTAGCTACTCATTGCCAGACGCTTGAACAGCGGCCTACAGCGCCATGGCGATCCGCGCCGCCAGCCTTGCATTGTTTTCGACCAGTGCGATGTTGGTCTTCAGGCTCCTGCCGCCCGTGAGTTCCAGGATTTTCGACAACAGGAACGGAGTCACCGCCTTGCCGGTCACGTTGAGCGCTTCCGCGGCCTTCTGCGCGGCTTCGATATAACCGGCCATCTCTTCGGCCGGGATTTCGTGGTTCTCGGGCACCGGATTGGCGATCAGCATGCCGCCGGCGAGCCCCAGCGCCTGCCGCGTCTGGTAGAAATGCGCGATCTCTTCCGGTCGGTGCAAGGTCAGCGGCGCGCGGAACGGCGAATGCCGCGACCAGAAGGCCGGCATCGTCTCGCAGCCATGGCCGACCACGGGCACGCCGCGCGACTCCAGCACCTCCAGCGTCTTTTCGATGTCGAGGATGGCCTTGGCGCCGGCCGACACGACGATGACCGGCGTGCGCGCCAGTTCGTCGAGGTCGGCGGAAATGTCGAAACTCTTTTCCGCACCCTTGTGCACGCCGCCGATGCCGCCGGTGGCGAACACCTTGATGCCGACCATATGCGCCGCGATCATCGTGGCGGCGACCGTGGTGCCACCGGTGCGCTCTTGCGCCACCGCGAAGCCGAGGTCGGCGCGCGACAGCTTCATGGCATCGCCGGTCATGGCAAGGGACTCGCGCTCGCCATCCGAAAGCCCGATCTTGATGCGGCCGCCAACCACGGCGATCGTCGCCGGCACGGCGCCGCCATCGCTGATGATCTTTTCGACATCGGCCGCCATGGCGCCATTGTCGGGGTAGGGCATGCCATGGGTGATGATGGTGCTCTCCAGCGCCACCACCGGCCGCCCGGCGGCCAAGGCCTGTGCCACCGGCGCATGGATATCGATGAAGGGGCGGGCGGTTTCTGGTGTCATCCTGATCTCCAATCCGGTGCGATGCGCCTCCACTAGGACGCGCGAAAACACTCCGGCACTATGAACTGGCCGGTCTCATGCCACTTCCTGCGCGTCCGGCACAAGAGCCAGCGCCTCGGTGAAATCAGCGGCGGTGAAATCGGGAACGGCGTCGGCGCTTTCGATGGCCAGCGTCGCCGCGGCAATGCCTTCGCGCAGGGCTGCGCGCAACGGCATGCCGCGCAGCGAGGCAGCGACCGTCGCACCCGCCAGCGCATCGCCGGCGCCGGTGACGTCGGTGACCTTTCTTGGCGTCGGCGGCAGGATCGAGAAGGTGCCGGCTTCATCGAAGCCCAGCATCGAAGCGCCGCCCGCTGTCACCACGCCGCTTTTGAGCCCGGCGCGTTTCAGCCCATCGACGATGTCGTACCCTGAAGCCGCATCGTCCAGGCCGGCAAGTGCGACGGCCTCGCGCTGGTTCATGAAGACGACGGCCAGATTGCCGAGCACCGGCCTCAGGCGCACGATCTTGGCCGGCGAAATGGCAATGGCGAAGACGGGTTTGCCGGCGGCGAGTGCCACGAGCCTCTCCAGTGCCGCCGTCGGCAAATTGGCGTCGCAGAAGACGGCATCGGCGGCGGCGAGTACCTCGCGCACCTTGGAGCGCCTGACCTGCTTGGGAAACGCCAGCTCATAGAGCGCCATGTCGGCAAAGCCGACGATCAGCTCGCCCTCGCTGTCGATCAGCGCCGTATAGCTTGGCGTCGTGCGATCGAGGAACACCGCCGACAGGTCGGCAATCCCGGCTTTGGCGATGGCCCGTGAAACCGTATCGGCAGCGGCATCGCCGCCGCGCACCGACAGCAGCGAGGCCGAAACACCGCGCCGGACCGCACTGCGCAAGGCATTGAAGACGCCCCCGCCGACATCCTCGCGCATCGTGCCGGGATTGGACGCGGCCGGCACGTAAGCGCCGGACACCTGGCCACGCCGGTCGATATGGGCGCCGCCCACGGCCAGGATTCTTGGAGATTTCACCATGCCGGCGATATGACCTTTGTTATTCGAGCCGCACAAGCGCTAGGCTGCGTGACGAAGCTTCGCATGCAGGCAGGCGATTCGGCAGATCGAAACGAGTGCGCGGTCTGGCCCAATGCGAGGTGCGCTCCTGATGTGATTCTTGGGACAAAAAAAGAACAAATCCGGATATTGATTGCCTTTCAGATACTTGAACCCTCTTGCCAAACGAGAACAAAAAAGGTACAAATAGGCAGGGATTACGGATTGTCCGGCCTTCATTGACGACCAAGGGGTGATGTATCATGGCTCAGAATTCTTTGCGGCTGGTAGAGGACAAAGCGGTGGACAAATCAAAGGCTCTGGACGCGGCGCTGTCGCAAATCGAGCGGGCTTTCGGCAAGGGCTCGATCATGCGGCTCGGCGCGAACGAGCAGGTCGTCGAGATTGAAACCGTGCCGACGGGCTCGCTCGGCCTCGACATCGCGCTTGGCGTCGGTGGCCTGCCGCGTGGCCGCATCATCGAGATCTACGGGCCGGAAAGCTCGGGCAAGACGACGCTCGCGTTGCACACTGTTGCGGAAGCCCAGAAGAAGGGTGGCATCTGCGCCTTCGTCGATGCCGAGCATGCGCTCGATCCGGTCTATGCCCGCAAGCTTGGCGTCGATCTGGAAAACCTTCTGATCTCGCAGCCCGACACCGGTGAACAGGCGCTGGAAATCTGCGACACGCTGGTGCGCTCCGGTGCCATCGATGTGCTGGTGGTCGATTCGGTCGCGGCGCTGACGCCGCGTGCCGAAATCGAAGGCGAGATGGGCGATTCGCTGCCCGGCCTGCAGGCCCGCCTGATGAGCCAGGCGCTGCGCAAGCTGACCGCCTCGATCTCACGCTCCAACACCATGGTCATCTTCATCAACCAGATCCGCATGAAGATCGGCGTCATGTTCGGTTCGCCCGAGACCACGACGGGCGGCAATGCTCTGAAATTCTACGCCTCGGTCCGCCTCGACATCCGCCGCATCGGCTCGGTCAAGGACCGCGACGAGGTCGTCGGCAACCAGACCCGCGTCAAGGTGGTCAAGAACAAGCTGGCGCCGCCCTTCAAGGTGGTCGAGTTCGACATCATGTATGGCGAGGGCGTATCCAAGACCGGCGAACTGGTCGACCTCGGCGTCAAGGCCGGCGTGGTCGAGAAGTCGGGTGCCTGGTTCTCCTACAATTCGCAGCGTCTCGGCCAGGGCCGCGAGAATGCCAAACTGTTCCTGCGCGACAATCCCGACACGGCGCGCGAGATCGAACTGGCGCTCAGGCAGAATGCCGGGTTGATCGCCGAGAAATTCCTCGAGAATGGCGGCGCCGAGAGCGGCGACGACGGTTTCGAGGAGGAATCCGGCGCGATGTAAACAACTTCGTGCACAGGATGCCGGCCGAAGATCGGCCATAATCCTGTTCTATTATCTCAAGCTTATGTAATTGAGTTCAGTGTTTTTTGCGTTCCAAACCGCCGGCTTTCGAGCCGGCGGTTTTTCGTTTTGCGGCTGGCGCTGATGGTCGGCAAGCGCGCGATTTGGACCAATTCCGTGTTTCTGGACAGGGTGCGGTGCGACCGCTAAAAGGCCAAGTCTATTTTCTTATGGATGTCGCCCAAAGTGCGCAGCGGTTTTGGGACAACGACATGCATGGAAGCAAAAACTTAAAGCGCGACGACTGAATCCGTTTTCAGTGCGAAGCGCTCTGAGACCCAGAGCCCATTTTCCGCCGGTTTGCCGGCGGTTTTCTCGAAAAGGCAGCATTCATGAGTGGCGTGAACGAGATCCGGTCGACTTTTCTCGACTACTTCCGCAAGGAGGGTCACGAGATCGTCGCGTCGAGCCCGCTGGTACCGCGCAACGATCCGACGCTGATGTTCACCAACGCCGGCATGGTGCAGTTCAAAAACGTCTTCACCGGCCTGGAGAAGCGGCCCTATTCGCGCGCCTCCACCGCGCAGAAGAGTGTTCGCGCCGGTGGCAAGCATAACGACCTCGACAATGTCGGCTACACCGCGCGCCATCTGACCTTCTTCGAAATGCTCGGCAATTTCTCTTTTGGCGACTATTTCAAGGAACGCGCCATCGAGCTTGCCTGGAACCTGATCACCAAGGAATTCGGGCTGAACAAGGACAAGCTGCTGGTCACCGTCTATCACACGGACGACGAGGCGGCCGGCTTCTGGAAGAAGATCGCCGGTTTTTCCGACGACCGCATCATTCGCATCGCGACATCGGACAATTTCTGGGCGATGGGCGACACCGGACCTTGCGGGCCGTGCTCGGAGATCTTCATCGACCGCGGCGAACACATCTGGGGCGGCCCTCCCGGCAGCCCCGAGGAGGACGGCGACCGTTTTCTCGAATTCTGGAACCTGGTCTTCATGCAGTATGAACAGGTGACGAAGGAGGAGCGCATCGACCTGCCGCGCCCGTCGATCGACACCGGCATGGGGCTGGAGCGCATGGCGTCCATCATGCAAGGGGTGGAGAGCGTCTTTGAGACCGACCTGTTCCGTCACCTGATCGACGCGGCGTCGTCCGCCATCGGGCACGGTCCCGACAAGGAGACGGTCGCATCCTTCCGCGTCATTGCGGATCATCTGCGCTCGTCCTCCTTCCTGGTCGCCGATGGCGTGTTGCCGTCGAACGAAGGCCGTGGCTATGTCCTGCGCCGCATCATGCGCCGCGCCATGCGCCATGCGCAGTTGCTCGGTGCCCGGGATCCGCTGATGTGGCAGCTGGTGCCGGCGCTGGTGCGCGAGATGGGCCAGGCCTATCCGGAACTGGTGCGCGGCGAGCAGTTGATCACCGAGACCCTGAAGCTCGAAGAAACCCGTTTCCGCAAGACGCTGGTGCGTGGCCTCGGCCTGCTTTCGGAGGCGACGGAAAAACTGGGTGCCGGCGACATGCTGGATGGCGAGACGGCGTTCAAGCTTTATGACACCTACGGCTTCCCGCTCGATCTGACGCAGGATGCATTGCGCCAGCGCAGCATCTCGGTCGATCTTGCCGGCTTCACCAATGCCATGGAGCGGCAAAGGGCCGAGGCGCGCTCTCACTGGGCAGGCTCCGGCGATGCGGCCACCGAGACGATCTGGTTCCCGGTGCGCGAGAAGGCGGGCGCCACCGAGTTCCTCGGTTACGAGACCGAGCAGGCGGAAGGCCTCATCCAGGCGCTCGTCAGGGATGGCAAGACCGTCGACAGCGCAGGCAAGGGCGACGCGGTTGCCGTGGTCGTCAACCAGACGCCATTCTATGCCGAGTCCGGCGGCCAGATGGGCGACACCGGAATCATTTCAGGGGAAGGCTTCTCGATCGAGATTTCCGATACGCAGAAGAAGGCCGATGGGCTGTTCGTCCATATCGGCAAGGTGGCCAGCGGCACGGCCAAGACTGGTGCGGCCGTCGAGCTGAAGGTCGACCATGCTCGCCGCTCCAGGCTGCGCGCAAACCATTCCGCGACGCACCTGATCCATGAGGCGCTGCGCGAGGTGCTGGGTAGCCATGTCGCGCAGAAGGGTTCGCTGGTTGCGCCCGAGCGCCTGCGCTTCGACATCTCGCACAACAAGCCGATTTCCCCCGAGGATCTCGAAGAGGTCGAGCGCATGGCGAACGAGATCGTCGTCCAGAACAGCCCGGTGAGCACGCGCCTGATGTCGGTCGACGATGCCATTGCCGAGGGCGCCATGGCGCTGTTTGGCGAGAAGTACGGCGATGAAGTGCGCGTCGTGTCGATGGGCACCGGCCTGCATGGCGCCAAGGCCAACCGGCCCTATTCGGTCGAGCTCTGCGGCGGCACGCATGTCAGGGCGACCGGCGATATCGGCCTGGTGCGTGTCGTGTCGGACAGCGCGGTCGCCGCCGGTGTGCGCCGCATCGAGGCTTTGACCGGCGAAGCCGCGCGCAAGCATCTCGACGAGCAGGACCGGCGTTTGAAATCGGTCGCCGCGACGCTGAAGATCTCGCCGGCCGACGTGCCGGCACGCGTCGAGGCGCTGCTCGACGAGCGCAAGAAGCTCGAGAAGGAACTGACCGAGGCGCGCAAGAAACTGGCGCTGGGCGGCGGAGCCGCGGCGGGTGCGCCGTCGGAGAACGAGACTGTCGCCGGCGTCGGCTTCCTCGGCAAGGCGGTTTCGGGTGTTTCGCCGAAGGACCTGAAGCCGCTGGCCGATGCCGGCAAGAGCTCGCTCGGTTCCGGCGTCGTCGTCTTCGTCGGCACGGCTGAGGACAACAAGGCGAGCGTCGTGGTCGCTGTCACCGATGATCTGGTCGGCCGTTTCAGCGCCGTCGATCTGGTGCGCGTGGCCTCCGCAGCATTGGGCGGTCAGGGCGGCGGCGGGCGGCCCGACATGGCACAGGCCGGTGGCCCGGACGCCTCGAAAGCCGGTGATGCGATCGCCGCGGTCAAGGCGGCGCTGGAGGCAGCCTGAAAGTCCCTGCATGAAGGTGCTCGTCCTTGGCGGCTACGGTCTGATCGGCGAAGCAGTCGTCGGCCGTCTGCTTCGCGACGGGCATCATGTGGCCGGCCTTGGGCGCGATGTCGTGTATGCCAAGCGGGGCTGGCCGGCGGTGCGCTGGATCGCCGCCGACATGTCGCGGCTGCTTGCCGCTGAGGACTGGCTGCCGATGGTCACCGGCATGGATGCAATCGTCAATGCGGCAGGCGCCTTGCAGGACGGCGCGCGCGATCGCCTCGACGCCATCCACCGGCATTCGGTGGTGGCGCTGGTCGCGGCATGCGAACGGGCCGGCGTGCGCCGTTTTGCACAGATTTCCGCGATCGGCGCCGACCTCTCCTCCGCCGACGCTTTCTTCAACAGCAAGGCGCAAGGCGACAGGGCAGTCGCAAGCTCTTCGCTAGAGTGGACGATCCTGCGCCCCGGCTTGGTGATCGCGCCCGCCGCCTATGGCGGGACCGCACTTTTGCGCGCCCTGGCGGCCTTCCCCGGCTTTATCCCCGCCGTCATGTCGCGGCAGCCGATCCAGACCGTGGCGGTCACCGACGTTGCTGAAGCGGTATCGCGCGCGGTCGCCGGATCTCTGCCGCCCCGTACTGCCGTCGATCTCGTCGAGGCCGAGGCCAGACCGCTCGCCGATGTTCTCTCAGCCTTTCGGGCATGGCTTGGCCTGCCGCGGGCGAAGGTCGTACCGATGCCGGCCATTGTCGGCCGGCTTGCTGCCGCGACCGCCGATGGCCTCGGCCTCCTTGGCTGGCGATCGCCGTTGCGCAGCTCAGCCCTTGCCGCGCTGGCGCGTGGCGTGACCGGAAATGCCGGGCCATGGAACCAGATTTGCGGCCATCCGCTGCAGCCGCTGGAAGCAACGCTGGCCGCCATGCCGGCCCATGTCCAGGAGCGATGGTTCGCGCGCCTCTGGCTGGCAAAACCTTTCATCTTCGCCTGCCTGGCCCTGTTCTGGCTTGCTTCGGGCATCATCGGCCTGATCCGGCAAGACGAGGCCGCTTCCATTCTTGTTTCACGCGGCGTGTCGGCGAATCTGGCAGACATGTCGGTTGTTGCCGGCAGTGCTGCGGATATCCTTGCCGGTGCGGCGGTTCTGGTCCGGCCTTGGGCCTGGCGAGCGCTGCTGGCGATGATTGCGATCACGCTGTTTTATCTGGCGGCGTCGACGCTTCTCGTTCCCGATCTGTGGCTCGCGCCGCTGGGGCCGCTGGTCAAGACGATCCCCATGCTGTGCCTGGTGCTTGTAGCGCTGGCGGTCCTCGACGAGCGATGAACCTCTGGGCCGACATACTGCGCTGGACGCATGTCATTGGCGCCACGGTTCTCTTCGGCACCGGCGCCGGGATCGCCTTCTTCATGCTGATGGCGCAGCGCACCGGTCGCGCCGACCTCGTCGCCCATGTCGCGGGCACGGTTGTCGTCGCTGACACCATCTTCACGGCAACCGCCGTCGTGGTGCAGCCCATATCAGGCGTGTTGCTTGCCCGGGCATTGGGGTGGCCGCTGTCCGAAGGCTGGATCGTGCTGTCCTTGCTGCTTTACGTCGTGACGGGTCTGTTCTGGCTGCCGGTGGTCTGGATCCAGATTCGGATACGAAATCTGGCGCGACAGGCGGCCATCGAAAATCGACCGCTGCCCGCCGAGGAAAAGCACCTTTTTCGCATCTGGTTCGCTTGCGGCTTTCCGGCTTTCGCTGCCGTGCTTGCTATCGTTTGGCTGATGGTCGCCCGGCCGGCGATCAGTCTTTTCGGAGGATGATGTGCCCACACTGACCATGTACCAGGTCGATGCTTTTGCCGAGCGCGCCTTTCAGGGCAACCCCGCTGCCGTCCTCATCTTGCCGGACTGGCTGGCCGACGAGGTGATGCAGGCCATCGCAAACGAGAACAATCTCGCCGAAACCGCCTTTGCGCGGCCGAACGGCAAGGGCTGGGACTTGCGCTGGTTCACACCGGTTCATGAAGTCGACTTCTGCGGACACGCCACCCTGGCGACCGCCCATGTGCTAGCCTCGCAACACGATGTGGCCGATGACATGGCCTTTGCGACGCGGGTGGGCGAGTTGCGGGTCTCTCAGCGGCAAGGCGCCTACCGGCTCGATCTGCCATGTTTTCCGCCGCAGCCTGTCGATGGGGAAACCATGTTGGCGCTGCAGGAGATATTGTCGCCGCATCCGGTTGCGAGCTTTCGCAATTTTGAGAACCTGTTCGTCGAGCTTGCCGACGAGCAATCCGTCCGATCCTTCGTTCCCGATCTGCTCAGGATCGGAGCTTTCCACCCGCTTGGCCTTGTCATTACCGCGCGCGGCCAAACGCATGATTTCGTCTCCCGCTATTTCGTTCCCGGAGCCGGCATTCCCGAGGATCCGGTGACCGGTTCAATTCATGCGACGCTCGTGCCGTACTGGGCTGAAAAACTCGGCAAGACCCACCTGTCGGCGTTGCAGTGCTCACAGCGTGGCGGGCATCTTTTGTGTGATCTGGCCGGCGATCGCGTGCTGATCCTGGGTCGTGCCAAGACCTTCATGAAGGCGGAAATCTACCTTCCAGAATAAGCGGCGCCTGGAATGAACAGCGGCCGCAGGCTGATCAGGCCGCAGGACCGCTCGCGGCAAAGCTTGGACGGGCCGCGATCCGGTCCCACCAGGCTTGAATCTCTGGGAACTCGGCGAGCAGCTTTTGCCCTTCGGCGACCTTGACGAAATAGCCGATGATCGGCGCCGCATGCAGGTCGGCCAGCGTCAGCTGGTCGCCAAGCAACCATGGCCCCGGCGCCTTCAGCGAGGAGAGCGTCCGAAGCGCTCTGCTCGCTTGCGAAAGCCCGTTGGCGATCAGCGCCTCGTCGGGTGCCATCTTCTCCAGCCGTTCGACGGCGACATCCCAGACCATCGACCGATAGGCATAGGCGTCGAGCATGCCGATGAACTGGTTCATCCGCGCATGGCCGCGCGGATCCTTCGGCTGCAGCGCCGGCCCGTCAAAGGCTTCGTCGACATAGCCCGCGATCGCGCTCGTCTCGAAAAGGCGAAACCCGTCATGCTCGAAGGCCGGGATGCGGCCGAACGGGTGATGCTCGAAATACCAGGCGGGAATGCCCTCGGCGGCAAAGACATCGACCGGCACAAGCCCGTAGTCGATGCCTTTCTCCTCGAGCACGAGCCGCACGATGCGTACATAGACGCTGTAGTCCGCGCCGTAGACGGCGGGCTTGCCCATATAACCCTCCCGGGTCTTGCCTGGTCAGGCCATCGCCTTCTGCAGGTTCTCGTCGATCTTGTCGAGGAAGCCGGTGGTCGAGAGCCAGGGCTGGTCGGGGCCGATCAGCAGCGACAGGTCCTTGGTCATGAAACCGCTCTCGACCGTCTGGATGCAGACCTTTTCCAGCGTCTCGGCAAAGCGCTTCAGTTCGGCATTGTCGTCGAGCTTGGCGCGGTGCGCGAGGCCGCGCGTCCAGGCAAAGATCGAGGCGATTGAATTGGTCGAGGTCTCCTCGCCCTTCTGGTGCTGCCGGTAGTGGCGGGTGACGGTGCCGTGCGCGGCTTCGGCTTCCACCGTCTTGCCGTCCGGGGTCATCAGCACCGAGGTCATCAGGCCGAGCGAACCGAACCCTTGCGCAACGGTATCGGACTGGACGTCGCCGTCATAGTTCTTGCAGGCCCAGACATAGCCGCCGGACCATTTCAGGCTGGACGCTACCATATCGTCGATCAGCCGGTGCTCGTACCACAGCTTCTTCGACTTGAACTCGGCCTCGAACTCAGCCTCGTAGACTTCCTGGAAGATGTCCTTGAAGCGCCCGTCATAGGCCTTGAGGATGGTGTTCTTGGTCGAGAGATAGACCGGATAGTTGCGCAGCAGGCCGTAGTTCAGCGAAGCACGAGCGAACTCGCGGATCGAATCGTCGAGATTGTACATGGCCATGGCGACGCCGGCGCCCGGCGCATCGTAGACATCGTGCTCGATGACTTTGCCGTCCTCGCCGACGAACTTGATCGTCAGCTTGCCCTTGCCGGGAAAACGGAAATCGGTGGCGCGGTACTGGTCGCCGAAGGCGTGACGGCCGACGATGATAGGCTTGGTCCAGCCCGGCACCAGGCGCGGCACGTTCTTCATGATGATCGGCTCGCGGAATATGGTGCCGCCGAGGATGTTGCGAATGGTGCCGTTCGGCGACTTCCACATCTTCTTCAGTTTGAATTCCTCGACGCGCTGCTCGTCGGGCGTGATCGTCGCGCATTTCACGCCGACGCCGTATTTCTTGATGGCGTTGGCCGAATCGATGGTCACCTGGTCGTTGGTGGCGTCACGGTGCTCGATGCCGAGGTCGTAATATTCAAGCTTGAGGTCGAGATAAGGGTGGATCAGCTTGTCCTTGATGAACTGCCAGATGATGCGGGTCATCTCGTCGCCGTCGAGTTCGACGACCGGGTTCGCCACCTTGATCTTCGCCATGGAAAGAATGCCTCGTTCAACAGTTGGGTGATGGCGGGGCAGACCTCGCCAGGGTAGGGACTTCGCCTATAGCAAAGCGATCAAAGCGGTGCAAACCGGGACGACGCAGACGCAGGCTGCTGCTGGAGCAATTCCAAGAAAAGTGTGAAGCGGTTTTCTTTGGAAAAGCGCGTAGCGCTTTCCTTAGGGAATTGCCGTAAAACAAGAAAGATAGAGCGGTTCGGCGTTTCCGTGAAACGGTGAACCGCTCTGGGCAATCGAGAACAAAAAAAAGGCAATGCCGCACTGCCCCCGATGGGCAGCCGGCATCGCCTTGTTTCACGCTGCCGCGGAAGCGGCGCTCACTTATTGCAGCGGCGCACCGCCAGGGCCCGGGAAGGCGGTGAGCGGCGTGCCGTCGGCTACGTTGCCGGCGATCATGTTGTTCTTGAACGACTGGACGGCGCCGCTCCCGGTATTGCTGACCCCGGTAACATTGCCGAATATCGTCGATCCGCCGAGAAAGGCGACGGCGCTTCCGTTGCCGCTGGCAGCGGCACCGTTGGCGTTGACGCCGCTGCCTGCATTGGCGCTGATCGTGTTACCGGTAATCGTCGCACGCACCGGCGACGCCGCGGCGACGGATTTGATCGCCACGCCGTTGCCGGTATTGCCGCTGACAAGGCTGTTGGTCAGCGTCAGGTTCATGGCCACGGTGTTGCCGGTGCCGTCAACAAGAATGCCGCTGGCGCTGTTGGTGATTTCCACCCTCGAAAGGATGGCATTGATCCCAACGGCCCCGGTCGTCTTGATGAGAACACCTTCGGCGCCTGTCTCGGCTATGCGGGTGTTGCTTATGTAGAGTTCGCTGTTGCCGTTAGGGAGAAATTCGACGCCGTTGCCGCCCATCCGCTCTATGTTGCAGTCCTCGATATGCAGTTGACCTTGGCCAAGCATCCGAACGCCGTCGAGGCCGTTGCCTACACCGTCTATGTCGAGGCCGCGAAGATGCACCGCCGAGCCGACGGGCGTGTTGACGATGATGCCGTTCACGAGGGACGCAAGCACACCACCTTCCGTCGTTTTGCAGTCGATGGTGATGGATTTGGTGATGGTGACCGCGCCAAAGCCACCCGGGTCGAGACAGTTGATTTCGCCGGCCGTCGCCGTCTTCGAGATGGCACCGGCAAACGTCTTGCACGGTGCGGTTCGGCTGCACGGATTGGCGTCGTCACCAACGCCGGAAACCCACGTCCGTGTCGCCTGTGCGGAAGCTGGTGCAATCAGGAAGGCTGACGCCAGAGCCAACACAGCGAGTGAAAGGAAAAACCGTACGATTTTCAATTGCCCCTCCTAGATTTTGGCCAACGCCCTCGTCGGCCGTTGAAATCCGTGTCGAAAAGCTTGGGGCATAAATAAATGACGGGAGCGTGCAGGACACACTCCATTTTCCAAATACCAACCGTCGATACTCATTGAATACCCAAGCGGTCGGGAGATTACCTTTTTCTAATTTGATTCTCCAGTGACGCGATGCGTCATCGTAAATAAATATGCATTCGGATCGTGGATGATTTTTACAAATGGAAAATATCGTCAATGCCGGAAGCGAGCACGGGCGGGTCCATTTGTCGACGTTCGGGCCGCCATGGTCGAGCGGTGCAACCGGGCAGCGGAAGACGCAGGCTCCTGCTGTGGCAGTCGGGAACAAAGAAGCGATGCCGCCTATCCCTTGAGGGCTAGCCGGCATCGCCTTTGTTCACGCTGCCGCGGAGGCGCCGGTCGCTTATTGCAATGGCGTACCGCCAGGGCCTGGGAAGGCGGTCAGCGGTGTGCCGTCGGCTACGTTGCCGGCGATCATGTTGTTCTTGAACGACTGGACGGCGCCGCTCCCGGTATTGCTGACCCCGGTGACGTTGCCGAATATCGTCGATCCGCCCAGAAAGGCGATGGCGCTTCCGTTGCCGCTGGCTGCCGCACCGTTGGCGTTGACGCCGGTGCCGGCATTGGCGCTGATCGTGTTGCCGGTAATCGTCGCCCGCACCGGCGATGCCGCGGCGACGGATTTGACCACCACGCCATTGCCGGTATTGCCGCTGACAAGGCTGTTGGTCAGCGTCAGGTTCATGGCCACGGTGTTGCCTGTGCCGTCGATAAGAATGCCGCTGCCGCTGTTGGTGATTTCCACTCTTGAAAGGATGGCATTGATTCCCACGGCTCCAGTCGTCTTGATGAGAACACCTTCGGCGCCTGTCTCGGCTATGCGGGTGTTGCTTATGTAGAGTTCGCTGTTGCCGTTAGGGAGAAATTCGACGCCGTTGCTGGTCACTCTTTCTATGTTGGAATCTTCGATATGCAGCTGACCCTGACCCACCATGCGGATGCCGTCGGCGCCAGTGCCTACACCGTCTAAATCAAGGCCGCGAAGATGCACTACCGAGGCGGCAGGTGCGTTGACGATGATGCCGTTCGAACCGAGCGTAAAAAGCACGCCAGCTTCAGTGTTTCTGCAGTCGATGGTGATGGATTTGGTGATGGTGACCGCGCCAAAACCGCCCGGGTCGAGACAGTTGATCTCGCCGGCCGTCGCCGTTTTCGAGATGGCACCGGCAAACGTCTTGCAAGGTGCCGTTCGGCTGCACGGATCGGCGTCGTTGCCAACGCCGGAAACCCACGTCCGTGTCGCTTGCGCCGAAGCTGGCGCGATCAGGAAGATCGACGCTGCAAGCAACACGGCGAGTGAAAGGAAAAACCGTACGATTTTCATTTGCCCCTCCTAGATTTGGCCAACGCCCTCGTCGGCCGTTGAAATCCGTGATGAAATGCTTGGGGCACAAATAGACGACGGGGTGTGCAAGACACGCTCCGTCTCCTCAATATCATTCGTCAATACACGCTGGACCCAAGCGGGTGGGAGATTACCGTTTTCTAATTTGATTTTCCACCGACGCGATGCGTCATCGTAAATAAATATGCATTCGGATCGTAGATGATTTCTAAAAATGGGAAATATCGTCAATAGCAACAGCGAGCACCCGTGTTTCCATTTGCCGGCGGTTTGAGGCGCCATGGTCGAGCCATCACGCAGCAGTGAGGTCGATTGTCTTTTGGTTAAGGGCACGAGTGCGATGCCACATCCCGCCAATCTCTCGAGGAGCCATCACAAGGCTATTTGTCGGCCAAGTGACCGATAACTCTTCAAAAAGCCGCATCGATATGGCACGACGCGGAGACTTCGTGGCGCAATCACCTGGAAAACATGACAGGAACGGACTTTCAGCACGGCCTCACGACCGCTGGCCCGGCGATCATCCTCGTCGAGCCGCAGCTCGGTGAGAACATCGGCATGGTGGCTCGTGCCATGGCAAATTTCGGCCTGTCGGAACTGCGCCTGGTCAACCCTCGCGACGGTTGGCCGAGCGAGAAGGCGCGCGCGGCCGCCAGCCGCGCCGACCATGTCATCGACGCCGTGAAGGTGTTCGACGACCTGGCCTCGGCGCTCGCCGATCTGAACTTTGTTTTTGCAACCACGGCCAGGCAGCGCGACGGCTTCAAATCCGTGCGCGGCCCGGTGGAAGCGGGCAGGGTGCTTCGGACCCGTCACGCAATGGGGCAGCGCACCGGCATCCTGTTCGGCCGCGAGCGCTTCGGCCTCTACAATGACGAGGTCGGCCTTGCCGACGAGATCGTCACCTTTCCCGTCGATCCCGATTTCTCCTCGCTCAACATAGCCCAGGCGGCCTTGCTGATGTCCTACGAGTGGATGAAGTCCGGGCTGGAAGACGAGACCAAAACCAACTTTTCCGGTCCGGACATGAAGCCGGCCAGCAAGGAAGAGCTGCACGGGCTGTTTGCCTATCTCGAAGGCGCATTGGAAGCGCGCGGTTATTTCCGCCCCGCACCGAAGAAGCCGAAGATGGTCGACAATCTGCGCGCCGTGCTGACGCGTGCCGGGTTTGCCGAGCCGGAGCTGAAGGTGCTGCGCGGCATCATTTCGTCCCTGGACAGGTTTTCACCGGCGATGCCGCGTGGTGAGGGTTCGCCAGGCGACGATCCAAGACGATTGCCGGCGGCCGTGGCGCGCGCCCGCAAGGCGGAAGGCGATCGCCTGGCAGGCAAGGCAGACGGCACCGGCAAGGACGACGACATGCCGCCGCTCGGCGGAAAGGGCACCGATAATGACTGAGCGGCCGATCCTGATGTTCGATTCCGGCATCGGCGGGCTCACCGTGCTGCGCGAGGCGCGCGTGCTGATGCCCGACCGCCGCTTTGTCTATGTCGCCGACGATGCCGCCTTCCCCTATGGCGCCTGGGAGGAGCCGGCCCTCAACGCCCATATCCTTGGGCTGTTCGGCGCGCTACTGGAAAAGTTCCAGCCCGAGATTTCAGTCATCCCGTGCAACACCGCATCGACGCTGGTTATCGACGCTTTGCGCGAGAAATTCCCCGGTCACCCTTTTGTCGGCACGGTGCCGGCGATCAAGCCGGCCGCCGAGCGCACGCGCTCAGGCCTCGTCTCGGTGCTGGCGACGCCCGGCACGGTCAAGCGTCAATACACGCGCGACCTGATCAGCAAATGGGCGCAGAAATGCCATGTGCGGCTGGTCGGCTCGGACCGGCTGGCGCCGCTGGCGGAAATCTACATGCGCGAGGGGTTCGTCGACGAGGAGATCGTCCGCCAGGAGATCGCGCCATGCTTCGTCGAGACGGATGGCGCCCGCACCGACATCGTCGTGCTCGGCTGCACGCATTATCCGTTCCTGGCCAATCGCATGCGCAAGACCGCGCCCTGGCCGGTCGACTGGATCGATCCGGCCGAAGCGATCGCCCGCCGCGCCATGTCGTTGCTGGCGCCGGTCGACGGGCCTTTGCCGGTGGGTGAGCCTGACATTGCGGTCTTCACCTCCGGCAAGGCGGATTTCGCCACCAGCCGGCTGATGCAGGGGTTCGGGCTGGTCGTGAGCTAGATGGCGGCGGAAACGTCTGCCACTTAAACAGGTTCGAAGACGATGTTGCGTTGATCTGGATCGGCCAAGACCAGCCTTAGCGCCAGATCGTCGCCCTGTCTAAGCCCGGAGGCCTTTACGTTGGCTACGACAGGCATGTCGGCAAGCTGAACGCGCACGCCATGGTCGACGACGTCGGTGACAGCAGCTTTGAACGTCTCGCCCTCGCGTCCCTTCAGCATTACCGCCTCGGCAAGGTCGATAGCCGCGTGGTTGATCTGCGAAGCGTGGCTATCCGCACGCCCCATCACCTGCGGCAATCTGGCGAACGCGTCGGTGACAGCCTGGGACACCGGCTGGCCATTGGCGATGGCCAGCGCACAGCGCACGACGTAGCGATCAGCCAGTCGCCTGAGTGGCGCCGTTGCATGGGCATAGGTCGCTGCCATCGCCTCATGCCAAGGGACAACACCTTCTCTATAGGGTTGGTAGGATGCGCCGGCGCTTGCATGGCGGATTTCCAGCATCAGCGCCGCCTGTTGCGGATCGGTCGGGTCAAGGGTTCGCTGATAGTCGCGCAAGCTGGTGGAGGCCGGCCAAGACAGCCCGAGTGCCTGTGCCGCGCTGCGCAGTCTTTGCACCCTGAAAGCATCTGGCTCCGACATCACCCGAAACAACCCGGTATGGTGCGCAAACATGGCGTCGGCAATCGCCATGTTTGCAGCCAGCGAAAGCGCGGCGTTGTCTTGCTCGGATTGCAGCAGCGGTCTGAACGAAAGCCGGAATGTACCATCGGCGAGCCTTTCAACCTCCTGCTCGGGTGGGTCGACGCGCGAAGCACCACGACGCTCTTCGTTCATCGCCATGCGTCGCGCCATTTCGGCGAAGCCGGCCGGAACGTCGGAGGCCTTCACACTGTCATAGGCGAGCTTCGCGCGGCTTTGAATGATTGCCCGCTCCGCGCCGTCCAACTTCGTCGCACCGTCCTGCGCAACCCGAACCGTGAAGACAACCGCTGGCCGCGATCCATCCGGCAACAGGCTCGCTGCCCCCTCGGCAATTGCCGGCGGGTAGAGCCCGGCCTTGCCGTCCGGCAAGTAAAGCGTCTCGCCCCGCGTCCAGGCTTCGAGATCGATCGCGTCACCGTCCTCGACGAACCAGGCTACGTCGGCAATGGCGTAATGCAGCAGAAGATCGCCGCCGCTCGCCTCGATTGAGAACGCCTGATCAAGATCGGTGGAGCTCGCCGGATCGAGCGTGACGAAGGGCATCGCTGTTCGATCGGCATGCTGGTTGGGCACACGTTTGGCCGCCACCTCCGCGGCGGCCAGTACGACTACCGGAAATCCATCTGGCACGTGGAATTCGGTGCGGATTTTCGCCAGGCCAGTGGAGAGAGCTTGTGAGGGATCGGTCAGAGATTTCATTCAGCCGTCCTACACTGGGGTTCCAGACACGGGAAGGCTGCCAAGGAAAATCGCCAAGCCTGACCACGTGGCGAGCCGGCACCAAGCGGGCCGGGAACCGAGCCACCGGGGCTGGAACCGTCACCGCAGCGGGGCGTTTCTTCTGAGAGCCACGGAGAAACAGCCATGCCAGCCATCTCAAAAGCCCAGCAAAAAGCCGCCGGCGCCGCTTTGTCGGCCAAGCGCGGCGAGACAAAAAAGAGCGAGCTCAAAGGCGCTTCGAAGGGAATGTTTGAATCGATGAGCGAAAAGCAGCTCGAGGAGTTCGCCGAGACGAAGCGCAAGGGTCTGCCGGAAAGGAAATCGGACAGCTGACCCCGGTCGCGTGTCGTCTTGGAGAGAAGCACCAAAGTGAAAGCCCGCGGATAAAACCGCGGGCTTCGGTCATGGCGATGGATGGGTTAGTTCCCGGTCTACCGGGCCTAGTCCGGTATCACCACCAGTGGCAGCGCCGTACCCTGTGGACGATCACCCTGCGGTGACCATGCCGCCACACCACTCTCTTCGTCACGATGATGCGGCAAACCTGTTTGTGTCCGTGCCAATGACGCGCCATCGCCGGTTCCGGCGCCACCGCCATCGAGCCCGCAAGCACCGCGGCGCCTGCCAGGGTAAGGAAGAATTTCTTCATAAGTATTGCGCTCCTCGTTCCAGTCCGTTCCTGATGCCGTTGGCGCAACAACCTCCCGCCACATCCGGCACTGCATCTACGCAGGAAAACGGGTATCTTGTCGCCGGGCCCTATGCCAGTCACAAGCTTGACACCGGTTGAATCTCGGTTTAACCAGCCGTCACAACCACCGGGCAGCGATGTCCGGTGTTTGTTTTGTATACGCAAGATCAGGATGCCTAGTCGTTCTGATCTTGTTTGAAATGACGTGTCCCGTGGGTTTTCCGCCGCGTTGCGTGGGAGAACCCTGTCAGGTCTCGAAAACGGAGGCCAGAGGAGGGCGCGTTTCCTTCACCCGGACCATGAGGTTCCGGGTGTGTTGTTTTGAAAAGGGAATGCGATGAGCAAGCGCGAATCCGCGAAGTACAAGATCGACCGCCGTCTCGGCGAAAATATCTGGGGCCGCCCGAAGTCCCCGGTCAACAAGCGTGAATACGGCCCCGGCCAGCATGGTCAGCGCCGCAAGGGCAAGCTTTCCGATTTCGGCCTGCAGCTGCGCGCCAAGCAGAAGCTGAAGGGTCACTATGGCGACGTTTCGGAAAAGCAGTTCCGCAAGGTCTATGAAGAGGCCGACCGCCGCAAGGGCGACACCTCCGAGAACCTGATCGGCCTGCTCGAGTCGCGTCTCGATGCGGTCGTCTACCGCGCCAAGTTCGTGCCGACGATTTTCGCCGCCCGTCAGTTCGTCAACCACGGCCACGTCAACGTCAACGGCAAGCGCGTCAACATCGGTTCGTACCGCTGCAAGCCGGGCGACGTCGTCGAAGTCCGCGAAAAGTCGAAGCAGCTGGTCATCGTTCTTGAATCGGTGGGCTTGGCCGAACGCGACGTGCCGGACTACATCGAAGCCGATCACAACAAGATGGTCGCGACCTTCTCGCGCATTCCCGGCCTGGCTGACGTTCCGTTCGCCGTGCAGATGGAACCGAACCTGGTCGTCGAATTCTATTCGCGTTAAGCGAACTCAATTTTGCGACATCCAAAGGCCGCCCATCGAGGCGGCCTTTTCTTTGTCTGCCATGTCCGCTAATCCGGGCACTCTTGGCCACGAAAGCGACATGCCATGAACATGCTGCCAGACATCGAAACTCTTGAACCGATTGCCGACGGCGAAGGCGGTTTCCATCCGCTGTTTGCCGATGTGCCGTCCTCGGTCGAGTTCAACAAATTGCGCAAGCGGCTGCTGCGTCTCACCCGTCAGGCGATCGAGGATTTCTCGATGGTCAAGCCCGGCCAGCGCTGGCTCGTAGCGCTGTCGGGCGGCAAGGATTCCTACGGGCTGCTCGCCATGCTGCTCGATCTCAAATGGCGCGGGCTGTTGCCTGTCGACTTGCTGGCCTGCAATCTGGACCAGGGCCAACCGAATTTCCCCAAACACATCCTGCCCGACTATCTCGACAGCCACGGCATTCCGCACCGGATCGAGTATCAGGACACCTATTCCGTCGTCACCGAAAAGCTGCCCGAGGGAAGCACCTATTGCTCGCTCTGCTCGCGTCTCCGGCGCGGCCATCTCTATCGCATCGCGCGGGAAGAGGGATGCTCGGCGCTGGTGCTCGGCCACCATCGCGAGGACATTCTGGAGACCTTCTTCATGAACCTGTTCCATGGTGGCCGTCTTGCCGCCATGCCGCCGAAACTGCTCAACGACGAGGGCGACGTCATGGTGCTGCGGCCGCTGAGCTATTGCGCCGAAACCGACCTTGAGAGGTTCGCCGCGGCAATGCGATTCCCGATCATTCCCTGCGATCTTTGCGGCAGTCAGGAAGGCCTGCAGCGCAACGCCATGAAGGCGATGCTCGAGGATATCGAAAAGCGCATGCCCGGCCGCAAGGACACCATGATCCGCGCGCTGTCCAACACCAGGCCGTCGCACCTGCTCGACAGAAAACTGTTCGACTTCGCCGCGCTCAACGACACCCTCACCACCAGGCAAGATGTTTCCAATGACATTTGACGACACCGCGATCGACTGGCTGGCCGGCATTCTGGCCGAGGCGGCAGACGTCGAGATCATGCCGCGCTTTCGCAGGTTGGGCGACGGCGACATCCGGCAGAAGACCTCGGCCGCCGACCTGGTGACCGAGGCCGACGTCAATGCCGAGCGCCTGATCACCGCCACGCTGCGCAAGCGTTACCCCTCGGCGATGGTGGTCGGCGAGGAAGCCTGTTCCGACAATCCGGCGCTGCTTGATGGCCTGGGCGAAGCCGACCTGGCGTTCGTCATCGACCCGGTGGACGGCACCTTCAATTTCGCCTCCGGCGTGCCGCTGTTCGGCGTCATGCTGGCGGTGGTGGTCAAGGGCGAGACGGTTGCCGGCATCATCCACGATCCAGTTGGCAAGGACTGGCTGATCGGTGCCAAAGGCGCCGGCAGCCACATCAGGCATGCGCATGGCAGCCTGGAAAAGGTGCACGTCGCGGCGCCCGCGCCGATCTCGGAAATGACCGGCTCTGTCTCCTGGCAATACATGCCCGAGCCGGAGCGGTCGCGGCTGGCGCGCAATCAGACGAAGATGCTGTCGCAATTCGCCTATCGCTGCGCGGCGCACGAATATCGCCTCTTGGCCAGCGGCCATGCCCATTTCGTCGTCTACAACAAGCTGATGCCGTGGGATCATCTGGGGGGTGTGCTGATCCATGCCGAGGCCGGCGGCCACGCCGCGCGCTTCGACGGCAGCGCCTATCTGCCGTCGCATGTCGGCGGTGGCTTGCTTGTCGCGCCGGATAGCGAGAGCTGGCAGGTCCTGCGTGACGAACTCTGGGCTGAGTAGCCACACCGCCGCTTGGCAGGGTCGCCTCAAACCGGCGGGTTGTGTGGCTGAAACATCTTGCCGCGTTCGGCGATCAGGATCATCACAAGCGCTGCCACGGAGACGCTGCAAAAGCCGGCGGCCAACGGCGTTACCGTGCCGTTGAAGGCCTGGCCGATCAGCGTGCCGAGAATGCCGCCGAGAAATGTCTGCATGAAACCCAATATGGATGACGCCGTGCCGGCGAGTTGGCCGAGCGGTTCCATGGCCAGCGCATTGAAATTCGCGCCGAGCGCCCCGAACGGAAGCATGGCACTGGCAAAAAGCGTGATGAACAGCCAGAGCGGCATCTTCATTTCCAGGGAAACCACCAGCCAGACCAGGCTGATGGTCAAAAACAGCAGCAGCGCGGTCTGCGACAGTCGGCGCATGCCGATGCGCCCGACAAGGCGTGAGTTCAAATAGTTGGAAAAAGCCAGCACGCCGGCGACACCGGCGAAGATCACCGGGAACATCTCGCCGACATTGAAGACGTCGACATAGATCTGCTGTGCCGAGGCGATGAAGCCGAACATGGCGCCGACGATGAACGTGCTGGCGAAGGCGTAGCAGAGCGCCATGCGGTTGGTCAGCACGATGCGGAAGCCGCCAACGACCGATGAAACCGTCAGCGGCCTGCGATACTCCGGATGCAGCGTCTCGGGCAGGCGCAGCAGCGACCACGCCGACACGATCAGCGCGCCGACAGCCATGGTGACGAAGATCCAATGCCAGGTTGCAAACAGCATGATGAACTGGCCGATCCCCGGCGCAATGACAGGTATGGCCATGAACACCATGAAGATCAGCGACATCACCTCGGCCATGCGCCGGCCGTCGAACGTATCGCGCACGATCGAGATGGCGATGACGCGGGTGGCGGCAGCGCCAATGCCTTGCACGGCGCGGCACAGCAGCAGTGTCTCAAAGCTTGGCGCAACGGCGGCCGCCGCAGCCGCGGCGACATAGATCACCAGCCCGGCAACTAGCGGTGCGCGCCGTCCGAAACGATCCGACAGCGGACCGAAAAAGAGCTGGCCGCCGCCGAAGCCCAGAATATAGGCTGTTATGACATATTGCCGATGGTTTTCGTTCTCGACGCCCAGCGAGGCGCCGATCTGTTGCAGAGCCGGCAACATGATGTCGATGGCCAGCGAGTTCAGCGCCATCAGCGCGGCGCACAGCGCAATGAACTCCCAGCGCGGAATGGGCAGTTTGCTTGCCGATTGCGGCGCTATTGTCGGTTGGTCCACGGCAAGTCCGATCTCTCAAACGAAAACGCGCCGGCGGGCCGGCGCATTGGCTCGTCTTGGTCCCGGTATCAGGGACAAAAAAATTGCCGAGGAGGGGCTGCCCGGGCGCCTGGCGCATGGACTGAAAATCGAGATCGATTTTCGGTCCGTGCAAAAACAGAATCAGGCGGCGCCTTTGACGCCGACGCCCTTCTCGACGAGGAACGTCTGCAGTTCGCCTGCCTGGAACATCTCGCGGATGATGTCGCAGCCGCCAACGAATTCACCCTTGACGTAAAGCTGTGGGATCGTCGGCCAGTTGGAGTATTCCTTGATGCCCTGGCGCAGCTCGGCCGAGGTCAGCACGTCCACGCCTTTGTAGTCGGCGCCGATATAGTCGAGGATCTGGACGACCTGGCCGGAAAATCCGCACTGCGGAAAGCCGGGCGTGCCCTTCATGAAAAGGACGACGTCGTTGCCCTTCACTTCATTGTCGATGTAGTCGTTGATGCCGCTCATAAAATATCCTTTCCCGCCTGTGGGAGTCAGGCTCGAAACATACCTTTCAAATAAACCCAACGATTGCTCGAAACAAGACGTTAGCCGTGCCGTAGCTGAAATGGCGCAAAGGATGGGCCGTTTTGGGCCAAGCGGTCTTCGCTGCTGCTGGTCAAGCGGTCTTATTCTGGTGCGGGTTAGTCGGGAACGCTGGTCTGCAGTGCCAGTGCGTGCAGCACGCCGCCCATATTGCCTTTCAGCGCGTCATAGACCATCTGGTGCTGCTGCACGCGGCTCTTGCCGCGAAAGCTCTCGGCCACCACCTCGGCCGCGTAGTGGTCGCCATCACCGGCCAGATCGCGGATCGTCACCTTGGCGTCCGGAATGCCGTCCTTGATCAGTTTTTCGATGTCGTGGGCATCCATTGCCATGGCAAAATCCTGTTTCGAGCGGCCGGTAGCGGCCATAAGCTAAGAGTCGGACGAGCCTAAAGCCTTTCTGGTCCGGATTGAAGCCGTTCAGTCCTGCCACCGGCAAGAAGGCGCTGGGGCTTCAGGGGCCGACTTAGGCTGGCGGGCTTGCTTGGTCCTCGGCAGCATCCTCGCGCGTCGAAAAGGCGCGACCAAGGCTGAAGGCCAGCACGTAGAGCGGAATGTTGATAATCAGGCTGACGATGGGGAGATAGCTCGTCATTTGCCAGGCGGGCGAGAAGAATGGCTGACCGTAGCCATCGCAGGCAAGCGAAGAGCCATATTCCCACAACGCTCCAACGATCATCGCGGCGGCGAAAAGCTTGATGCAGGTGACAATATGCCTTGCTCGTCCCGGATCCGGCGCAAGGCGGCCCCACAACACCAGGCAAACGATCGGAACCGCGTAGATGAAGTTCTGGGCGACAAGCATCGGAATGGTGCCGTTGGCCGCGGCAAGGAACTCGGCACGTGTTTCCAGCCGCGCGCAAACCTCGCTCGAGGTCGTTGACAGCAGGAACAGGACGAACGGCCCGAGGAACCAGAAGAAGAACAGCGACGGCCAGAAAACGACTGCAAGCAGCGCCCGCGCAGCCAGTTTGCTCAACTGGCCTGATCCATAAAGCGGGGGAACCAGCCTTCGTGCGCCGCGCTCAGTTCGCTGACCGGGATCGCCCGCGCCTCGCCAAGCTTCAGCGCGCTGCCGCCGGTCGAACCGATCCACGGCGCGAAGATGCGCAGTTCGCCTTGCTGCTTGCGAATGGCGTCCCATTCATCGCTATCCGGATCGATCGACAGCGTCAGGAGATAGCGGCCCTGGTCCTCGCCGAACCAGACCGGGATCGGGTCGGTGCCGACAAGGCCGGGAACCGTGGCGCCGATGCCCGACGCCATCGCCATCTCGGCCAGAGCCACGGCGATGCCTCCGTCGGAAACGTCATGCGCCGCGGTGACGATGCCGGACGCGATCAGCGCGCGCACATGGTCGCCGACGCGCTTTTCATGGTCGAGATCGACCGGCGGCGGCGGACCGTCGCTGCGCCCATGAATGTCTCTGAAATAGACCGACTGGCCGAGATGCGTTCCCCAGGAAGCGGGCGCGCCGACCAGCAGGATCATCTGGCCTTGCGCCGCAAAACCGGTGCGCACCATCTTCGACCAGTCGGCGATCAGGCCGACACCACCGATGGTCGGTGTCGGCAGAATGCCCTGGCCGTTGGTCTCGTTGTAGAGCGAGACATTGCCGGAGACGATCGGGAAGCCGAGCGCGCGGCAGGCGTCGCCAATGCCTTTTACCGCGCCGACCAACTGGCCCATGATCTCAGGCCGCTCCGGATTGCCGAAATTGAGATTGTCGGTGGCCGCCAACGGCAGAGCGCCGGTGGCGGTCAGGTTGCGCCAGCATTCGGCCACCGCCTGCTTGCCACCCTCGTAGGGGTCGGCCTCGCAATAGCGCGGGGTGACGTCGGAGGAGAAGGCGAGCGCCTTGGTCGGATGGCCGTCGACGCGCACCACGCCGGCATCGCCGCCGGGAAGCTGCAGGGAATTGCCCTGGATCAGGGTGTCGTACTGCTCCCACACCCAGCGGCGCGACGATAGATCCGGTCCGCCGAGCAGCTTCAACAGCGCCTCGGCGACATCGGCCTGAGGAACGTCATTGGCGGCAAGCGGTGCGGGCTTCTTTGGTTCGACCCAAGGACGATCATACTCCGGTGCCTTGTCGCCGAGATCCTTGATCGGCAGGTCGGCGACCTCATCGCCCTGGTGCAGCACGCGAAAACGCAGATCGTCGGTGGTCTTGCCGACGATGGCGAAGTCGAGGCCCCATTTGTGGAAGATCGCCTCGGCTTCCTTTTCCTTTTCGGGGCGCAGCACCATCAGCATGCGCTCCTGGCTTTCCGACAGCATCATCTCATAGGCGCTCATGCGCTCTTCGCGCACCGGCACCTTGTCGAGATCGAGTTCGATGCCGAGATCGCCCTTGGCGCCCATCTCGACCGCCGAGCAGGTGAGGCCGGCCGCACCCATGTCCTGGATAGCGATGACGGCACCCGAGGCCATCAGTTCGAGGCAGGCTTCCAGCAGGCACTTTTCGGTGAAGGGGTCGCCGACCTGCACGGTCGGGCGCTTCTCGTCGATCTTGTCATCGAATTCGGCCGACGCCATGGTGGCGCCGCCGACGCCATCGCGGCCGGTCTTGGCGCCGAGATAGACGACCGGCAGGCCGACGCCCTTGGCTTCCGACAGGAAGATGGCGTCTGTCTTGGCAATGCCCGCAGCAAAGGCGTTGACCAGGATGTTGCCGTTGTAGCGGGCGTCGAAATTGACCTCGCCGCCCACCGTCGGCACGCCGAAGGCGTTGCCGTAGCCGCCGACGCCGGAAACCACGCCAGAGACCAGGTGCCTGGTCTTGGGATGGTCGGGCGCGCCGAAGCGCAGCGCATTCATCGCCGCGACCGGCCTGGCGCCCATGGTGAAGACGTCGCGCAAGATGCCGCCGACGCCGGTCGCCGCACCCTGGTAGGGCTCGATGAAGGACGGATGGTTGTGGCTCTCCATCTTGAAGACGACGCAGTCGCCGTCACCGATGTCGACCACGCCGGCATTCTCGCCCGGTCCCTGGATGACTTGCGGGCCAGTGGTCGGCAAGGTGCGCAGCCATTTCTTCGAGGATTTGTACGAGCAATGCTCGTTCCACATCGCCGAGAAGATGCCGAGTTCGGTGAAGCTCGGCTCACGACCGACGAGGTCGAGAATACGCTGATACTCGTCGGGCTTCAGCCCATGCGCTGCGATGAGCTCGGGGGTGATCGGCACGGAATTGGAAATGGTCATGGGCGGCGGTTTTTATCCGGAGCGTTGGGATTTGAGTCCCGTCTTATCGCAAGCCTTGCGGCCGATACACCCCATGGATCGACGAAAAACGCAGGAAAACCGGACAAAGCCACCGGGCAATCCCGGGTAGCCAGCGATCCCTTCAGGAGCGAGCTGCTTCGGGCTCAGGAAAAACTGTCGTAGCCGGCGCGGCCCTCATCCAGAAGCCGCCGGATCACCGCGACGCCTTCGGCGATGTCCTTGCGTTGTCTTGGCTGTGAAACGCCGAAGCGGACGCCGTGGAAAACCTGCTCGGAGCGGCCGGCCTTGAACTCGTCCTCGTCGTCGATCAGAACCCCATGTTCGAGACAGGCATTCTTGAAGGTGCCGGAAAGCCAGGGGTCGGGCAGGGTCAGCCAGACAAAGGGCACCTTTTCGTGTGACTTGAACGCGAAGCCGGCCAGCGTCTCGCGCACGATGGCAATCCGGGCGCTGATTTCGGCGATACTGCGTTTGCGTATCTCGTCCGCCTGGCCGGACAGCACCAGCCTTGTATTCACCTCCGCCAGCAGGAAGGGCATGCCGCCGGTCATCATCTTATGGGCGACGCGGATGCGATGGCGATAGGCGGGCGGGCAGGACAGCCAGCCGCCGCGCACACCCGCCGCGACCGATTTCGACAGGCCGCCAGCGACAATGGTGCGTTCGGGCGCATATTCGGCCAGCAGCGGTGTCGGATCATCGGTCAGGTTGCCGTAGAGATCGTCCTCGATGAGAACGACATTGTATTCGCGCGCGACACGAGCGATCGCCTCGCGGCGCGCCGCCGACAAGGTCACCAGCGTGGGATTCTGCGCCGTTGGCATCAGGAAGATCATCCTGGGATGCTTCTGCGCGCAGACGCGCTCGAAATCGGCCGGGTCGATGCCCTGGTCATCCGACGCCACCAGCGCGGTGCGCCGGCCGATCAGACCGGCGCTGCGGGAAATCTGCGAGTAGGTGAGGTGCTCGAAGGCGACATAATCGCCGGGCGTTGTCAGCGCTGCGATCGCCGCCATCACAGCGGCATGGGTGCCCAGCGTTGGAACGATGGCGTCGGCGTTCGGGCGAAACGAATTGCGCGACAGCCAGCGGGCGCCGGCTTCGTACCAGCGGTCTGGAAAATCCCTCGTGTAGCTTGAAATCTCATGCGGATAATCCTGCGCCGCGCGCGATAGGACATCGGCGACTATGGCGCCCTGGCCGATGTCGGGCGCGGCCGTGCTGTCGAAACGCAGCTTGCCGCGCGGCGCATCGATATAGCGCGTGCCTTCGCCGCTGACGTCTGAGGCCAGCGAGTTCGGCCTCGCATCATCGGCGCGCTGGCCGAGCACATAGGTTCCACGCCCGACTTCGCCGCTCACCAGCCCGCGCTCGCGCAGCAATTGATAGGCCCGGCCGACGGTGCCGACGGTGGTGCCGATGTCGTAGGCGAGGTCGCGTTGCGGCGGCAGCTTTGCCCCGGCGTCGATCACGCCCCGGTCGATGTCCGTTTCGATGGAATCCGCAAGCCGTTGATATAGCGGCCCGGAGCCGGCGGTGAGATCTGGAAGCCAATTTGTCATGGTGACAATTTTCTATATTGCACCGAATTATGAGTCAATACATATCAATCACGCACGAAAAAGGGTGCAATTGGGAATTCTGGTAGAAAGAAAATGAATACAATCGCGACAATCAGCCATTCGAGAGCCGAGTTATCGGGTCAATCGACACGCCCATCGGACCGGCGCGGCTTTGCCGGCCGTCTGGTGCATGTGGTCCGGTCGGTGGCGAAATGGATCGACCATCTGCTGGAACGCCGGCGCAGCCGGCTGGTATTGCTTGAGATGACCGATGATCAGCTCAAGGATATCGGTGTGTCGCGCTGCGACGCTCACCGCGAGGCCATCAGACCGTTCTGGGACTGACCATGATCCCAAGACGCGGGACCGGAGTCCGCACAACTAGCGGACGCTGGATGTTCTGATGCGTGCAACGCCGTGGTCGACAAGGATTGCGATCACGCACAGCACCAGAAAAAGCCCGGTGATGGCCGCCGCCGAGATGGCGACGCTGGCTGCGCCGTTCTTGGCGACGTCGAGGAAAGGGTAGGGCACCTCGCCGGCAAACGGCGCCCGCGCCAGCGCATAGATCAGATAGGCCACGGGATAGAGCATCCACCAGGAAATGTCGCTCCACCGCGTCCTGCCGTCGGCGCCTGCGACCAGCCACCACAGCACGAACAGCACCGGCGTCACATAGTGCAGCAGGACGTCGCAGAGCAGGAACAGACCCTGTGGGTGCCAGAGCTGCGCCAGAACCGTCGCATAGACGATGAACACCAGAGTGATCGAAACGGCGATGCCCGCGCGTATCCGGAATCCCGCGAAGGCAGGCAGCCACGCGTAGCCGGTGGACGACAGCAGCGAGGTGTGGACGAGCACCGCGCCGATATTGGTCAGAATGGTGAAGAAGCTGAAAAGGAAGACGATGGAGCCGAGCAGGCTGCGGCCTGCTTCCATCGACGCCGGAATGCTGATGCAGAACTGCAGGACAAGTCCGGCCAGACCGATGACCAGACCCGCGATCTGCAGGAACCGGCCCATTGCCCTATGCAGCCGCCGCGCAGGAGGGATTGCCCGCCTGCCAGCGGGCAATATCGGAGCCGATGCGCGCACCGAGCGGGCCGTCGATCAGCGGTCCAAACGCGTCGACGCGGCTCGAATTGCCTTGTGCCTGCACGACCAGCAGTGGTTTGCCGCCATAATGCTTGGCCGGCACCAGCAGGAAGCGCGGCGTGCCGCTGTACGAATTCAGCTCGTTGGCCATCTGGTACTGCTTGAAGGCCGGGTCCTTGCTGGCGATCCAGCATTTGTGGGCCGATATCGCCACCTGTTCCATGGCCAGCAACGAGGCACTTTTGCCCGAGGGGACGGGCGCGCTTTTCGGGCTCGACTGGCAGGACGCCAGCGCGAAGCCCGCTGCGGCGACCAGCGCGATCGTCTTGCTCCTGCTCAAGCGGCACCCATCTCAAGTTCGGACAGGAAGATCTTCAACCCGTCGTTCATTTCGCCCCACACCCGCGACAATGCCGGATGCTGAGAGGCGATCTGTTCGTAGGCATCGAATTTGGGGTAGGCGTCGAGCAGGTCGTGGTGCCCTGTCATGGCCCGAAACTGGTTGAAGATGAACCGCGTCGGCGTCAGCCAGGCATCGGCGAAGCTGATGTCGTTGCCGAGCGCGAAGGGGCCTTGCGCCATGCGTTCCTCGATCGCCGCCAGCCCGTGGTGCAGGCGAGCGAACTGGGCGTCGATCTCGGCATTGTTTCGCTTGGGCACGAAATGAAGCTCGAAAAGCTTCATCGTCGGGGTCAGCACGTCGAGATCGGTGATGCGGGCGAACATGCGCACCAGCGCGCGATCCTTGGAATCGGGCGGCAGCAGCGCCGGCTCCGGAAAGCGTTCCTCGAGATATTCGGCGATGACCACCGATTCGACGATCGTTTCACCCGAGCCGGTGATCAGCACCGGAATCCGGTTGAGCGGTGAGATGGCGCGAAACTCTTCCGGGATCGGAAAACCGGGCGGTGGGGCGATGATCTTGAGCGGTACATCCTTGATGTAGGCCAGCGCCCGCACGATCGACGAGTAGGGCGACAACGGCCGCGAATAGAGTTTCATGACCGTCTCTCTCCCTCATGAAGCGGACTTGCCCAATGGCTGGAATGTCCGGCTGTTTTTCAGGCTGTTCGCCTTGATGATATCAGGCAGCAATGCCAAGCGCGCCCTCGAACAGCGCCCGGCCGTCGCTGCCGCCATGGGCTGCTTCGATCAGGTTTTCCGGGTGCGGCATCAAGCCGAGCACATTGCCGCGTTCGTTGATGATGCCGGCAATGTCGTTGATCGAGCCGTTGGGGTTGGTGCCTTCGGCATAGCGGAACACCACCTGGCCTTCGCCCTCGAGGCGGGCAAGTGTGTCGGCGTCGGCGAAATAGTTGCCGTCATGATGCGCCACCGGCGTGCGGATGATCTGGCCCGGCTGGTAGCGGCGGGTGAACATGGTGTTGGCGTTAGTGATCTGCAGCTTCACCTGCCGGCAGACGAATTTGAGCGAGGTGTTGCGCATCAGCGCCCCCGGCAGTAGCCCGGCCTCAACCAGGATCTGGAAGCCGTTGCAGACGCCGATGACCATCACGCCCTTGGCCGCCTGTTCGGCAACCGCCCGCATCACCGGCATGCGCGCGGCAATCGCGCCGCAGCGCAGATAATCGCCGAAGGAAAAACCGCCGGGAATGGCGATCAGGTCGACATCCGGGATTTCGGTATCGGTCTGCCAGACGGTGATCGGCGGCTTTCCGGAAATCTTGGTCAGCGCCGCGATCATGTCGCGGTCGCGGTTGAGGCCAGGCAGAAGGACGACGGCGGATTTCATGGCAATTCCCGTTCGAGCATCTGAACCAGATACCGGGGTGAAACGTGGTTGGTCAACCAGACGCCGTTGTCGGAGAGAAAGAATGACGCCCCGTCCTTCGTCATGGTTGCCGAGTCGACCTGCAGGATAACACTTTTTCCATTACGACGCCGTGCGACGATCAGAGCCGTTTCGACGTCCTTTGACAAGTGAACATGCTGGCGTGACTGGCTGGTGAGGCCCTCTCCGAGAATGCTGGGGAGAAACTCTTCCTTGGTGCCGTGGTAGAGGATATCGGGTGGCACGGATGGCGACAGACCGAGATCGACATCGACACTGTGGCCCTGCACGGCGCGGATGCGATTGCCGTCGGTGGCAAACCGTTTTTTCGGGTTCTCTTCGACGATGCGTGCAACATCGGCGACCGATGCGCCGAACTTTGACTGGATGACCGCGCAGAGCGCGCCAAAGTCGGCCCAGCCGTTTTCGTCGAGCGACAATCCCGCTTCCTGCGGCGCGTGCCGCAGGACCAGGCTCATGAATTTTGAAATCTGTGTGTCGTTCGGCATGGCGGCAAGGCGGTTTCAGCCCCAAATGCCGAACTGGTGTCACGTCGGCTCATAAGGCTTTTGTGCTTCGGCAAGTTCGCGCAGGTCGAGACGTCTGTCGATGCGTTCAAGACGCTCGTCTTGTCGGGCTAGAATGCCGTAGACATTGTGGATATCGCTTTGCGTTGCCACCATGTGGCCCCGCATCACATTCAACTCCCGTTTCGTCTCGGAAACATCCTGACGAAGCTCACCGATTTCGTGATGCACGCGCTTCAGAAGCTCGAACATCAACTCATTCGTGACTTCTGACATAGTGCCTCCGACACAACCTCAGGTAATGGCCACACTATAATTCTCGATCACCGTATTCGCCAGCAGCTTGTCGCACATGGCTTTGAGATCGGCCTCGGCCTTTGCCTTGTCGCTCTCGGCCAGCTCGACGTCGAACACCTTGCCCTGCCGCACCGCGCCAACGCCGCCGAAACCCAGTCCGGACAGCGCGTGTTCGATTGCCTTGCCTTGCGGGTCGAGCACGCCGTTCTTGAGGGTGACGGTAATGCGGGCCTTGATCACGCTGGACATGCTCCTGTTCTCAAAATCGGGACGCAAGCCGCTATCAGTGCGGCTTGCCTTTGACGCCTTCGGTCGAGGCGACAAGCACAGGGCCAGAGGGGCGCGGCGGCTCGTTCTCGTTCATGATGCCGAGGCGGCGGGCAACTTCCTGGTAGGCTTCGACGAGGCCGCCCATATCACGGCGGAAACGGTCCTTGTCGAGCTTGTCGTGCGTCGCCACGTCCCACAGACGGCAGGAATCCGGCGAAATCTCGTCGGCGACGACGATGCGCATCATGTCGCCTTCGAACAAGCGGCCGCATTCGATCTTGAAATCGACGAGCTGGATGCCGACGCCCATGAACAGGCCGGAGAGGAAGTCGTTGACGCGAATGGCGAGCGCCATGACGTCGTCGATTTCCTGCGGGCTCGCCCAGCCGAACGCCGTGATGTGCTCTTCCGACACCATTGGATCGTCAAGCGCGTCGGCCTTGTAATAGAATTCGATGATCGAGCGCGGCAAAACCGTGCCTTCCTCGATGCCGAGGCGCTTGGACAGCGAACCGGCGGCGACATTGCGCACCACCACTTCGAGCGGAATGATCTCGACTTCCTTGATCAACTGCTCGCGCATGTTGAGCCGGCGGATGAAGTGGGTCGGGATGCCCATACGGTTGAGATGGTTGAAAATGTGCTCGGAAATACGGTTGTTGAGCACGCCCTTGCCGTCGACGACTTCATGTTTCTTCTTGTTGAACGCGGTTGCGTCGTCCTTGAAGAACTGGATGAGCGTACCCGGCTCGGGTCCCTCATAGAGGATCTTGGCCTTGCCTTCATAAATGCGGCGGCGATTTTTCATCTGATTTTTTCTCTGGGGTTCCGGACAGGCGGCAATCGACCATTTCCTGTCCGTCTGCCTGAAATAGTGCGGCTACGGTAGGGTTCAATGCCGGGTCTATCCCAATCACATCATTTGCTCAATCGGCAAATCCTTCCAATCAACCGCTTTCGGGACTGAAATGCCGCAGCGCAGCATGCAACGAAGCGTATTGACCGGCTCGCGACCTTTTGGTTTGTGCTTCCCCAACACATATACGTCATCACCAGCGAATCGATTTCCATCGGAGGGATGCCATGAGCAGCATGAAGGATCGCGAAGAGGGCTTTGAACGCAAGTTCGTATTCGACGAGGAACTTCGGTTCAAGGCCTCGGCGCGCCGCAACAGGGCGCTCGGCCTGTGGGCCGCCGAAAAGCTTGGAAAGTCGGGCGCCGATGCCGACGCCTATGCCAAGCAAGTGGTCGTCGCCGACATCGAGGAAGCCGGCGATCACGACGTGTTCCGCAAGATCCGCAAGGATTTCGACGACGCCGGTGTCGACCAGTCTGACCACCAGATCCGCCGCACCATGGACGAGCTGATGGCGCAGGCCATCGAGCAGATCAAGAACACCTGATCCGACCACGCGCTGGACCAATCGACCGCCCGACCTATCCGGGCGGTTTTTCTTTGCCTTGCAGCGGTTTCCGGCTGAAACTGCGATCCTTAACAAGGAAAGAGTAGATGTCCCTTAAGTCCCGCCTTGCAGCCGACGAAACGCTGTTCACCGCATGGTCCGGCGTGCCGGATGCCCTGACTGTCGAGATCGTCGCCAAGCAGGGCTTCGATGCCGTCACCCTCGACATGCAGCATGGCGGCCATCATGAGGACAGCGTGCTGCGCGGTCTGGTCCCGGTGCTCGCCGCAAACAAGCCGGCGCTAGTGCGGATTCCAGTCGGCCGCTTCGACATGGCAAGCCGCGCGCTCGACTTCGGCGCCGAGGCAGTCATTGCGCCGATGGTGAACTCGGTGGCCGATGCAAAACTGTTCGCCGCCGCCATGAAATACCCGCCGCTCGGCGAGCGGTCGTGGGGCCCGACCTATGCCTTTCCGCGCCATGGCAAGGGCGACCAGGCTGAATGGCTGCGCGACACCAATCAGCGCATCATGGCCTTCGCCATGGTCGAGACGCGTGCTGCCCTCGATGCGCTCGACGGCATCCTAGACACGCCGGGCATCGACGGCATCTTCCTCGGCCCGTCGGATTTCTCGATCGCCTGGAGCAACGGCGCGACCATCAATTCGACGCTGGAAAGCATGATGGAAACGGTGGCGTCGGTCGCCGAGCGCACCCGCAAGGCGGGAAAACATGCGGCGATCTATGTTGTCGACCCGGCAATTGCCGGTCGCGTCGTCTCAATGGGCTATCGGCTGCTGGCCATGGGCTCGGAGCACGCGCTGATCGGGCTCGGCGCAAAAACCCTGTTGAAGAGTGTCAGGGATTCGATCGGCGCCTGAGCAAGTTCAGGGTTTCAGATCCGTCAGGAACTTGGCGAAGGTCATCGAGCCCTCGGGCCACGGACCAAAGCCGGAATCCGCGTTGAGGTGACCGGTCTCGCCGGCGTCGATGAACAGCGAGCCCCAGGCGCCGGCAATGTCCTCGGCGACATCGAAGGCGCAGAACGGATCGTTGCGGCTGGCGATCACGATCGAAGGAAAGGGCAGCGGCTCGCGCGGATAGGGACCGAAGGTCATCAGGTGCCGGGGTTTGATCCCGGGGTTGGCGACGTCGGGCGGCGCCACGAAGAAGGCGCCGGCGACCGGCTTCTGGAACTGCGGCATGGCCTGCACTGCCGCGGCCACACCCAGGGAATGCGCGACGATGACGACCGGCCGCTCGGCCTCGTTGACCGCCTTGGCCACGCTCGCCGTCCAGTCCTCGCGCACCGGTTTGGACCACTCCGCCTGCTCGACGCGGCGCGCCGTCGACAGCTTCGACTGCCAGCGGCTCTGCCAATGGTCCGGGCTGGAATTGGTGTAGCCCGGCACGATGAGAATATCTGCTTCCTTGACCTTCATGGCGCTGAAATAGCGAGCGGCGTCGCTTCGTGCAACGGCCATGAATCGCGCTCTTGATCACAAATAGTGAACACGATGTTCGCTTCTTCAAGTCTTGTGTGAACGATGCCGATGGACGATTTGTCGTCAGGAGAGAGAAACAGCCGTGTGCGGGGTCCCATGCGCGGCGTACAATGATTGGCGGCGCGGGGCTCTTTGTCTTGGAGGTTTCACCGCAGGCCGGCCGAACGGAGAATTTGATGAGCGAATTGCCTTTTGCCGCCACGACACCCGTCAGCGTTGCCCGCGTCGGGCTGAAGGCGCGCGACGCCGAAAGTCTTGCCGCCTATTATCGCAGCGTCGTCGGCCTGCAGGAACTGAGCCGCTCCGATGGCGCGATCACGCTCGGGGCCGGCAACCGTCCGTTGCTGGTCATCGAGGCGGATGCGGCGGCAAAGCCGGATGATCCGCAAAGTGCGGGCCTGTTCCACACCGCTTTCCTGTTGCCCAGCCGCGCCGATCTCGGCCGCTGGATCAACCATGCCATCGCCGACAAGATCGCCATCGAGGGGGCCTCCGACCATCTGGTCAGCGAAGCGCTCTACCTGACCGATCCCGAAGGCAACGGCATCGAGATCTACGCCGACCGCCGTCCGCACGACTGGAAGTGGAATGGCGACAAGATTGCCATGACGACCGAGCGGCTGAACATTCCGTCTATCGTTGCCGAGGTGCCGGCGGGTGACGCCGGTTGGCAGGGCGCGCCGGAAAACAGCATTGTCGGCCATGTCCACCTGCGTGTCGGCAGGCCGGAAGACGCCGAAGCCTGGTGGAACCAGGAATTCGGCTTCGACACGGTGGCGAAATATGGCCGCCAGGCGGTGTTCCTGTCGTCGGGCGGCTATCACCACCACATCGGCGCCAATGCCTGGCGCAGTCCCGGCGCCGGCCGCCGCGATCCGAGCCGGTCGGGTCTGGCCTGGGTCGAAATGCGTTCGGACAATGTAACCAGCCCGGTAGCCCGCGAAGACCCGTGGGGGACTGTGATCAACACCGTTCCCGGCAAGGCCTGATTGCCATTTGGAGAGCGTCTTTCTCCCCGTATAGCGACGGGCAGAAGGAAAGCTCGCCTCAGGCTTCCCCGAACACCCGCTTGAAGATCGTGTCGACATGCTTGGTATGGTAGCCGAGGTCGAATTTCTCGCGGATTTCGGCTTCGGGCAAGGCGGCGGTCACTTCCTTGTCGGCCAATAGTTCTTCAAGAAAATCAGCGCCTTGCTCCCACACCTTCATGGCGTTGCGCTGAACCAGTCGGTAAGAATCTTCCCGTGACAGGCCGGCCTGCGTCAGCGCCAGCATGACGCGCTGCGAATGCACGAGGCCGCGGAACTTGTTCATGTTCTTCAGCATGTTGTCGGGGTAGACGAGCAGCTTGTCGACGACGCTTGTCAACCGTGACAGGGCGAAATCCAGCGTCACCGTGGCGTCCGGGCCGATCATGCGCTCGACCGACGAGTGCGAAATATCGCGCTCATGCCAGAGCGCCACGTTCTCCATCGCCGGCAGCGCCATGGACCGCACCATGCGGGCCAGGCCGGTGAGGTTTTCGGTCAGCACCGGATTGCGCTTGTGCGGCATCGCCGACGAGCCCTTTTGACCCGGCGAGAAATACTCTTCCGCCTCCAGCACTTCGGTGCGCTGCAGGTGCCGGATCTCGATCGACAGCCGCTCGATCGATGAGGCGATGACGCCGAGCGTGGCGAAAAACATGGCGTGGCGGTCGCGCGGAATCACTTGCGTCGACACCGGTTCCGGCTTCAGCCCGAGCTTTGCCGCCACATGTTCCTCTACATAGGGCTCAATGTTGGCAAAGGTGCCGACCGCGCCCGAAATGGCGCAGGTGGCGATGTCTTCCCGCGCGTGCACCAGCCGCTCGCGGCAGCGCGAGAACTCGGCATAGGCCTGCGCCAGCTTGATGCCGAAGGTTGTCGGCTCGGCATGAATGCCATGGCTGCGGCCGATGGTGACGGTGTCCTTGTGCTCGAAGGCACGGCGCTTGAGTGCGGCAAGCAGGCCATCGATGTCGGCGAGCAGGATGTCGCTGGCCCGGGTAAGCTGCACGGCAAAGCAGGTGTCGAGAACGTCCGATGAGGTCATGCCCTGGTGGATGAAGCGGGCGTCGGGTCCGACGAATTCAGCAAGATGAGTGAGGAAGGCGATAACGTCATGCTTGGTGACGCGCTCGATCTCGTCGATCGCTTCCACGTTGAATTTTGCAGCACTGCCCTTTTCCCAGATGGTTTTTGCCGCTTCCCTGGGGATGACACCGAGTTCTGCCAGCGCATCGCACGCATAAGCTTCGATCTCGAACCAGATGCGGAACCGGGTTTCGGGCGACCAGATGGCGACCATTTCCGGCCGGGAATAACGAGGGATCATCGGTCAGTCCTGACTTGTCGAGGAGTTTTGCCCGCGTCCTAACAGAGGTGGGCAAAATGCTCAACGTCGCTGCCGCGCAAACCAGACGCTCGCGGCAAACAAGGCGGCGAAACCGAGTGGAAAATAGTGCCGGATGCCCAGCACTGCGAACTGGTAAAGCGCAATCAAGATCGTGAAGACGAACTGGATGGCCCAGTTGCGGGTGAAAGCCGGTGCGTGCCACTCGGCATAGTAGGAGCGGTATTGCAAGGCGTACAGCCCGCCCGTCAGGCCGATGGTCGCGCCGAGCAGGCACACGAACGCCGCCGCGAACGCAACCTCCCAGCGCCTGCCGAGCGAGACCAGCCGCGCCGCGAACAGGCCAAGCGGAAAGGCAAGTGCTCCGCCGCAGGCATAGAGCAGCGCCACGGTGACGATTTTTTCAGGCGTCTCCCAGTCATCCAAAAGCAGGGTGACGAGCGCGCTGGCGCCCATCGCCACCGCCCACAACAAGGCGCCGAAAAGCGCTGTACGCGGCGCCGGTATGGCGCGGCGAAGGCGGCTCATGGCACGATTGCGCCCAGCGGGTTGAACAAGCGATGTCACAGGCGGCCGGTCACTGCGATCCAGCGAAAGTTCGGCCCCTCGAAGCCGTATTGGCGCACGCTGATCAGCACCGCGTAACCGCTGAGACTATCCATTGAAAACGTCTGCACCGCGCCGATCCGGTACCCGTTCGGACACCCCCGGCTCTTGGGGATCGACTTGTCCTCGTGCAACAGCTTGGTCGTGCCGCCATCCTGCGCCTCGATGCGCAGCAACCGGAAGCCGTTGATCTCGCCCTGGCTCTCGCAGCCTTCGGTGTTGTTCATGCCGACCTCGTCGAGTCGGAATTCAAGCGGCTGGTCGACCGGCGAAAAAATCGGCCGTGGGTTGACCGCCATCCGGTGCGGATCGGCCGAAAGCTCGGTCACCGGGTTGAAGCCCGCGGTGACGCCCCTGTTCGCCGCCAACTCAGCCTGTTTGACGATCGCTTCGCCTTTCTGCCGGGCCTCGAGGCGGGCCGCTTCGAGCGTGGCATTCTCATCGTCGATCCGGACCCTGATCGGCGTTCCTTTGAGAAAGCTGTCGTCGTTCGTGTCGATATAATAACGGTTGGCATACGGGAATCCCGAGCCGTCCTGGACGCCATATTCCTCGAAGGCGAAGACGCCGCCGTCCTTGGTGAAGCCGAGGATTTCAAGCTCGGCAACATCGCCGGCATGGGCGGCGATGGACGTTGCAAATTGTGCAAGCAGGGCAACGACAAACAGGAAGAGCAGTCGCATCGGTTTTCACTCCGGCAGCCGTGATCGTTTGAATCCCCTAAAGCGCGTCGCGTTTGAACGGATTCAAGCGACGCGCTTTAGGTTTTTGTTTCTATGCATGTCGTTCTCTCAGAACCGGGGCCACTTCTGAGCGACATGCATTAGCACGACAGAATCAAAACGTCGTGCAGTCCGAGAGCCGATGCATCCAATCGGCCGGTCATTTGTTATTGTCGGCAATCCAATGGAGAACCACCATGACCGACACGAGCAAAATTCGTGAGCATATGGAAGTCATCGGCGCCGATGGCGTGCATGTCGGCACCGTCGACAAGGTTGACGGGAAGCGGATCAAGCTGACCAAGGCCGACAGCGGCGAGGGTGCTCACAAGGGCCACCACCACTACATTTCCCTGGCTCTGGTTGCCGAGGTCGACGGCAAGAAGGTGTGGCTGTCGGCGAATTCCGATGTCGCGGTGACCTTCGAGGAAGAAAAGTCCGATCCCGTCTGATCGGCTGCTTCAGCCCAAGCGCGACGACCAGACCGGAAACAGGTCGTCATCGGCAGGCGTCGCGGCAAACACGCCACGACTGATGGCGCGCGCCATCGTGGCGCCGGCCGCGGCATAGAGGTCGATCGCCGCATCGGCCGTAAGCTCGACACCACTGGTACCCGTCGCCAGCGCAAACACCAGGTCGCCGTCGGCCGGCGTGTGCGTCGGCCAGATGGCGCGCACGAACCCGTCATGCGCTGCTATCGCCAGTCGTTTTGCGGCGGCCTTGGTGAGAACCGCGTCCGTGGCAACGACGGCGATGGTGGTGTTGCCACCGGTCTCCATCTGCCTGCCGACATGCTTGTCGCGGTATTTCAACAGGATCCGTTTCGCGTCGTCCGGCATCGGCGAGGGGTAGCCAAGTCCGCCGAATTCGTCGCCGATTTCGAAGGGTGCTGCCCAGAAATGGCGGGTTCGGCTGATGGTCACCGAGCCGGTCGGGTTGACGGCCGCCAGCGCGCCGATGGTGATGCTATTGTCGAGCAGCGTCGAGGCCGAGCCGAGGCCGCCCTTCAAACCCGAGGTGAGCGCACCGGTGCCGGCTCCGATCGTGCCGAGCGGGAAATCGGGAGTGGCGGCTTGCGCTGCTTCATAGCCGAGGTCGCGGTAGGGTGGATAACGGCCCCAACCCTTGTCGCCGCCATTGCGCAGATCGAACAGGATCGCCGCCGGCACGATCGGCACGCGAAAGCCACCGACTTCGAGCCCGATGCCGCGCTCGCGCAGCGCCGCCTGCACGCCGGATGCCGCATCGAGACCGAAAGCCGAACCGCCTGAAAGCACCACCGCGTGGACCGCCTCGACCGAATTGTGCGGCTCGAGCAGATCTGTCTCGCGGGTGCCCGGCGCACCGCCCAGGATCTGGACGCCGGCTACCGCCGGCTCGTCGCAAAGGATGGTCGTGACACCGGACTTCAGCCTGGCGTCGGAAGCGTTGCCGACCCGCAGGCCGGCAACATCGGTGATTAGATTGCGCGGGCCGGTGCGAAACATCAGTTGCTTTCCAAGGGCGCAAAACGCGTGCCGTCGAAGCGGAAGACGCGGTACGGGCTTTGGCTGAGGTCGCCTTTCGCGTCGAAGCGGACCGGCCCGATCGCGGTGGTGAAATCGTGGCCGTTCAGCGCGTCGGCCAGCGGCTTGCCCGAAGTTTCAGACAGGCCTGATGCTGCCTTGGCGATCTCGACCGCTGCGTAGGCCGGCAGTGTGTAGCCGTCCGGCACGATCCTCCGTGCGGAGAAGCTTTCCAGCACTTTTGGATCGGCGATATCGGCCCATTCAGGCGGTGCGATCATCAGCGTGCCCGTCGCATAGGGCACATCGCCGGGCGGCGTGCGCAGATTTTCGCCCCCGGCGAACACGATACCGGCAGAGAGTTGCGCCGCGTCACGGCCCATGATGGCGACATCGTCGCCGTCGCCGCCCGCAAAGACATGCGTCGCGCCGGCCTTCTTCAGCCGGCCGACCAGGCCGATCTGGTTGTCGAGCTGCGGCCGGAACGTATCGACGAAAACCGGCTTCAGCGCGGCCTGTTCGGCCGCTGCCCGAAACGTCTCGGCCATTTCGCGGCCATAGATGGTGCCGTCATCGATGATGGCGAACAGTTCGTCCTGCCACAGGCGGGTGAGGCTGGCGGCGACCGCATTGCGCTCGTCGTCGCCGCGTGGCCCGAGACGATAGACTGGCCAGCCGGTCTTGGCGCGCCGGTCGGTCAGGCTTTCGGTTCGCACGCCAACGGTGATGACCGGAATGTTGGCGTCTTTCAAGATCGGCATCGCCGCCTCGATCGCGTCGGTGCAGAGAAAGCCGACCACCACAGTGACCTTGGCCGCCACGAATTCCCTGGCCGCGGCAGCACCGCCATCGGCAGTGCAGGCGTCATCGATGGTTTTGAGTTCGATGCCGTTCGCTTCGGCTGCGAGACTGGTGCCGGCGTCGATCTGCTTGCCGAGGATGGCAGATGGTCCGGACAAGGGCGCAGCCACGCCCACCAGCAGCGTCTGCGCGCTGGCAACGCTGGCCATGAACAGCCAGGCCAGTGCGGCAGATATCGTTACCCTGGGGCGCATTCTGGTGATGAATTCCTCCCAACTGGCGACGTCTCGCAGGCGCCAATTCCCGCCAAGACCTAAAGGCTGGCCGGCCTTGGTGCAACACGCGAATTTCACGATATGGGCCAAGCACTTCGCTTGTGGCATGTCGTATGTCGCCATATATAGCGGTAGGTTTCTGGCTGTGGACAATTTCCGGTGCTGAAGAAGAATGACATTGGGCCGCAGGCCTATCGCGACGCGATGAGCCATTTTGCCGGCCACGTTCATGTGGTCACCACTGATGGGCCGGCGGGTAAGCGCGGCGCGACGGTGATCGCGGCCTGTTCGGTGTCGGACACGCCGCCGACGATTCTCGTCTGCCTCAACCGCGAAAATCCAAAGAATGAGCCGTTTGTGAAAAACGGCAGATTTGCCCTGAACACGCTGGCTTCGCATCAGGAGCCGCTCTCGATTGGCTTTTCCGGCATCACCGGCCTGCCGGTCGAGGAGCGTTTCGCGCTCGGCGAGTGGGACGTTATTTCGACCGGCGCGCCGACGCTGAAGGGCGCGCTCGCGGTGTTCGACTGCGAGCTGATCGACACCAAGGACCTGGCCACGCATCGTGTGCTTTTTGGCAAGGTGACAGGTCTGCGCATGGGCGATAATTTGCGGCCGCTGATCTATCACGCCCGCGGCTACCATGTTCTGGACAGCGGGGCGGCGGCGTTCACGGAGACAGAATGAACGAGCTGAAACCGCGCGCCGTGCCGCGGACGATCGACGAGACGCTCGATCTGCTGACCGGTGCGGACTATGTGGCCGACCGGTCGCTGGCAACCGTGCTGTTCCTGTCGCTGCGCATGAAACGGCCGCTGTTCCTCGAGGGTGAGGCTGGTGTCGGCAAGACCGAGATCGCCAAGGTGCTGGCGCAAGCGCTTGGCCGCCGGTTGATCCGCTTGCAGTGCTATGAAGGCCTCGATGTCTCGTCTGCCGTCTATGAGTGGAATTACGCCGCCCAGATGATCGAGATCCGCATGGAGGAGGCGGCTGGCAAGGTCAATCGCACCGAAATGGAGCGCAATGTCTTCTCCGAGAAATACCTCATCCGTCGCCCGGTGCTCGATGCGCTGACGGGGAAAGCGGGCGCCGCGCCGGTCTTCCTGATCGATGAGCTCGATCGCACCGACGAGGCTTTCGAGGCGTTCCTGCTCGAAATCCTCTCCGATTTCCAGGTGACGGTGCCTGAACTCGGCACGATCAAGGCGGAAGAACCGCCAATCGTCATCATCACCACCAACCGCACCCGCGAGATCCACGACGCGCTGAAGCGGCGCTGTCTCTATCACTGGGTCGACTATCCCAACGCCGAGCGCGAGCTGGAAATCGTGCGCCGAAAGGTGCCGCAGGCCAACCAACGGCTTTCGGCCGAGGTGGTCTCCTTCATCCAGAAGCTGCGCCAGATCGAGCTGTTCAAGGTGCCGGGCGTCGCCGAGACCATCGACTGGGCCGGCGCGCTGACGGAGCTCGACAAGGTGGCGCTCGATCCGGAAACCGTATCGGACACCATCGGCGTGCTGTTGAAATACCAGGACGACATTGCCCGCATCGAACAGGGCGAAGGCCGGCGCATCCTCAACGAGGTGAAGGCTGAGCTTTCGGCGGCGGAGTAGGCGATGCCGCGCCCCGAGCCGAAAGAGGCGACAGCGGACGGTCGGATTGCCGACAATATCGTCTATTTCGCCCGCACTTTGCGCAAGGCCGGCATGCGGGTCGGACCGGCGTCGGTCAAGGATGCCATCGAGGCGGTGCTCGTCGCCGGCATCGGTTCGCGCGATGATTTCTACTGGACGCTGCAAGCCGTGCTGGTGTCGCGGCACGAGGATCACGCCACTTTCGACGAAGTCTTCCGGCTGTTCTGGAAGTCGCGCGAACTGATTGAGAAGATGCTGGCGATGTTTTCGCCGGTGGCCCCGGACACCAGGGAAAAACAGAAGCCGCGCGCCGCCGAAAACCGCGTCAGCCAGGCGATGCTCGAGGGACATCAGAAGAACCAGCCGACGCAGGAAATCCCCGAAATCGAGGTCGATGCCCGCTTCACCTTCTCCGGCAACGAGGTGCTGCGCGGCAAGGACTTTGCCCAGATGAACGCAGCCGAGATGGCGGATGCCAGGAAGGCGATCGCCCAGTTGCGGCTGCCCTTCGACATGGTGCGGACCCGGCGCTTCAAGGCCGATGCGCATGGCCGCCGCATTGATCCGCGTGCCATGATGCGTTCGGCCGCGCGAACCGGCGGCGAACTGATCCTGCCGAAATTCCGCTCACCGCGCGAGGTTCACCCGCCGCTGGTGGTGCTGGCTGACATTTCCGGCTCGATGAGCCAGTACACGCGCATCTTCCTGCACTTCCTGCATGCGCTGACCGAAAAGCGCCGCCCCGTCCACACTTTCGTCTTCGGCACCCGGCTGACCAACCTGACCCGGCAGATGCGCCATCGCGATCCGGATGCCGCACTGGCCGACTGTTCGGCGGCGGTCAAGGACTGGTCGGGCGGCACGCGCATCGGCGATACGCTGGCCGAATTCAACCGGCTGTGGTCGCGCCGCGTGCTGGGGCAGGGGGCGGTGGTGCTTTTGATCACAGACGGGCTGGAGCGTGACGATGTCGCCGGCCTGTCGGAGGAAATGGAGCGGCTGCACAAATCCTGCCGGCGGCTGATCTGGCTCAACCCGTTGCTGCGCTTCGACGGCTTCCAGGCGCGCGCCCGCGGCGTCAAGGCGATGCTGCCGCATGTCGACGAATTCCGCTCGGTGCACAATCTCGATGCGCTCGCCGACCTCTGTGCCTCGCTGGACAAGAAATCGGCCGCTTCGGTCGATCCGCGCCGCTGGCTGGGCGCTGGTGTCAGGCACGCCGCATAGCCATATGTCTATCCATCGGAAAACAGACTCCCAGAAAAAATTGAAATCACCGCACAGGAGGCCCGATCGATGACGCTCCAAAGCATCAACCCCAAGGATCTGCCAATTCCGCAGACGTACAGCCAGGTCGTCGTTGCGACAGGGAGCAAGTTGGTGTTCATCTCGGGCCAGGAGCCCGAAGACCTACATGGTAAGCTTGTCGGCCGGGGTGATCTTGCGACTCAGGCGCGCCAGGTGTTTGCCAATCTCGGCCGAGCACTTGCCGCCGCCGGTGCGGCGCCTACGCAGGTCACCAGGATCACGATCTATGTCGTCAACTACAATCGCGATGAATGCCTGCCGATCATCGAAAAGGCGCGGATAGGGTTGTTCGGAGATCACAAACCAACTGACGTGGTGCTTGGCGTGGCAAGCCTGTCCCCCGACTACCTCATCGAAGTTGACGCATTCGCGGTGATTGATTGACCATGCGTTTGCCACGCGCCAAGTGGATCACGACAAACCCGCTTGCGCGAACTGGCGGTGCCCAGATCATAAACAGACTCCAAGAGAAGCGATCATGGAAAACAGCATTTATCTCGACGAGGCCCGCGATCCGCTGATCATCGCGGAAGGCTGGATGAAGGACGGCAAGGATGTCGCCATCGCCACGGTGGTCGAGACCTGGGGATCGGCGCCTCGCCCCGTGGGCAGCCATCTGGTCATCGACGCCGACGGCAATTTCCACGGCTCGGTCTCTGGCGGCTGCGTCGAAGGCGCGGTGGTTACCGAAGCGATCGATGTGATCGACACAGGCAAGGCCAGGATGCTCGAGTTCGGTGTTGCCGACGAAACCGCTTGGCAGGTCGGCCTGTCCTGCGGCGGCCGCATCAAGGTCTATGTTGAAAGATTGGGCTGACCTGTATGGACCCGTACGCGCTCAAGATGTTGAACGCCGAACGCCGCGCTCGCCGCGCGGCGATCCTCGTCACCGATCTCGGTGACGGCCGCGACCGTATCGTGCGCGAAGGCGACCAGGTTGCCGGCGATCTCGGCGTTGTTGTCGCCAGGGCGTTTCGATCAGGCAATTCCGGTTCGGTCGAGGCCGAGGGACGGACCTTCTTTCTCAACGCGCATCTGCCGCAGCCGCGGCTGGTTGTCGTCGGCGCTGTGCACATCAGCCAGGCGCTGGCTCCGATGGCCAGGATCGCAGGCTATCCCCTGGAGATCATCGATCCCCGCACCGCCTTTGCCACATCGGACCGCTTTCCCGACGTCACCCTGCATGCCGAATGGCCGGAGGACGTGCTGAAGCGACAGCCGCTCGACAGCTACACGGCGCTTGCCGCTGTCACCCATGATCCGAAGATCGACGATTTTGCGCTGAAGGCAGCGCTCGACGCCAACTGCTTCTATGTCGGCGCGCTTGGCAGCCGCAAAACCCACGCCAAGCGTGCCGAACGCTTGCTGGCGCTTGGCGCGAGCGCCGACCAGATCGCCCGCATTCACGCGCCGATCGGGCTCGACATTGGTGCCGCAAGCCCTGCCGAGATCGCGGTCGCGGTGCTGGCGCAGGTCGTCCATGCCTTCCGCTCGCGCGGTCTGGAAGTGAAAGGCGGGGCAGCGTGAAATTCGGCCCGATTCCGATCGAAGCGGCCGAAGGTGCGGTGCTGGCGCATGCCACCACGGCCGGAGAACGGCGCTTCCGCAAGGCGCACCGGCTGAACGCAGAAGATGTGGCCTTGCTGCGCGGCGCCGGCATTTCCCAGGTCGTTGCGGCCGTGCTGGCCGCCGACGATCTCAGTGAGGACGCCGCCGCGCAGGAAATAGCCGAGAGCATGGCTTTTCGCGGCATCGACGCCCGGCCGGCCGCGACCGGGCGGGTCAATCTCCACGCCGGGTCAGCCGGAATCTTCACCGTCAACGCCGCTGTCATCGACGCCATCAACGCCGTTGATCCCGCCATCACCATCGCCACGCTGGCGCAGCATGCGCCGGTCGAGAAAGGCCAGATGGTCGCGACGGTGAAAATCATTCCTTTCGCGGTCAGCTCTGCGCTGGTCGATGCGGTCACGAAAATCTGCGCCGGCGGGGAAATCTTTGCCGTCAACGCCTATCAGCCGGTGCGTGTCGGCGTCATCCAGACCGTCCTGCCGGGCATCAAGCCGAGCGTGCTCGACAAGACGCTGCGCGTCACCGAAGCGCGGCTGGCGCGCACCGGCGGCAGGCTGACAGCGGAGCGTCGCACCCCGCACGAGATCGCTCCGGTGGCGGAGGCCGCGGCCTTGCTGGCGCGCGATAACGACATGGTGGTGATCTTCGGCGCCTCGGCGATGAGCGATTTCGCCGATGTCATTCCCGCGGCGATCGAGAGGGCGGGTGGTGCTGTTATCCGCGCCGGCATGCCGGTCGATCCCGGCAATCTGCTGGTGCTCGGCACGCTCGGCGGCAAGCGTGTCATCGGTGCACCCGGCTGCGCCCGCAGCCCCAAGGAAAATGGCTTCGACTGGGTGCTGCACCGGTTGATCGCCGGCCTTGACGTGACCGCCAAGGATATCGCCGGCATGGGCGTCGGCGGGCTGTTGATGGAAATCCCGACCCGGCCGCAGCCGCGTGAACCGCTGCGGCCCAAAAACAAGCTCAAGGTTGGCATCGTGCTTCTGGCGGCTGGCCGGTCGAGCCGCATGGGCGGGCCGAACAAGCTCCTGGCGCTGTTCGACGGCAAGCCACTGGTGCGCCGCACCGCCGAGCGCGCGCTCGGCTCGAAGGCTTCGGGCACGATTGTCGTCACAGGCCACCAGCGCGAGCGGGTGCAGGCGGCGTTGGCGGGGCTGCATGTGGCTTTCGCCGACAATCCCGATTTCGCCGACGGACTGTCCACCTCGCTAAAGGCCGGCATTGCCTATCTGCCCGAAGACTCCGCCGGCGTGATGATCGTTCTCGGCGACATGCCGGGCGTCTCGTCTGAAGACCTCGACAGGTTGATCGATGCATTCCGCAAGGCCGGCGGCAATTCGGTGGTGCGCGCCTCGCATGATGGCAAGCGCGGCAACCCGGTGCTTTTGCCGCGCTCGCTGTTTCCGGCGATCGCCCATCTGGAAGGCGACACCGGTGCACGCCATCTGGTCGAGGCCGAAGGGCTCGATGTCGTCGATGTCGAGATCGGCGCAGGGGCGTCCGTCGATGTCGACACCCGCGAAGCGCTGGAAGGCGCCGGCGGCGTTCTGCAGGATTGACAAACCGAAGCTGAAAAACGCATGCCTGCTGGCATGTCTTTCCGCTTCCGATTTTTCTGTGTCTTTGTAACCGCGACGGCCCTGTTGTCGGCGGCCGCGCAAAGTCAGACGCTGTCGCTAAAACCCTTCAAGGACGATCTCTTCGCCTATCCGGCCGTGCTGTCGTCCGACACCAACGGCGCCTACACGGTCCTCGATTACCACGAGCTGCGCGACATCAACCAGCGTGACGAGGTGCCGGAGCGGCGGGTACACGCCCAATACACCGACACCAGCGTGCGCAAGGTGCAGCAGGATCTGCTGCTGAAGACTGATGCCGGCGATGTCAGGCACATTGCCGTCGGCAAGACCGAGGGCGCAGGCATCATCGTGCTTTACCTGCACGGGCAGGGCGGCAGCCGCAAGCAAGGCGTCGACGACTTCACCTTCGGTGGCAATTTCAACCGGCTCAAGAACCTGATGGCCGGCAATGGAGGCCTCTATCTCAGCCCAGACTTTCCGGACTTCGGCGACAAGGGCGCGGCGCAGGTGGCCGCGCTGATCGATCACTATGCCGAACAATCGCCCGGCGCTAAGATCTTCGTCGCCTGTGGCTCGATGGGCGGGTCCTTGTGCTGGAAGCTTGCTGCCCGCAACGACACGGGCCGCCGTATCAACGGGCTGCTGCTGCTTGGCTCGCTATGGGACGAGAGTTTTTTCTCAAGCCCGGCCTTCAGGCGTCATGTCCCGGTCTTCTTCGGCCAGGGCAGCCATGACGTGGTTTTCCCGGTGGAAAAGCAGGAAGCCTTCTTCCGTGCCATCATCGCCAAATCGAAAGCCTATCCATATCCGACCCGCTTCATCCGTTTCGAGACAGGGACCCACGGCACGCCGATCCGCATGACAGACTGGCGCGGCACGCTCAACTGGATGCTGTCGAAGGCGCCTTGATCGCAGCTGCGGGAAGCCGGTCCAACGCTCAGGGCGCGATGTTGTAGTCGACAACAGTCTGCGGATTTTCCTCGCCGTCATAGGATGCGTCGACGTCGAACTGGACCAGCGAGAAACTACCATTGCGGAACAGATAGGTCCCCGAGTCCGATGCATCGCCGACGCCGCGCCACTTGTTGAAAGTGGTGATCGTGTGGGCTTCCTCGTCATAGTCGGAATTGACCGCCCAGCCGGTCGTCTGGAAGCCGACGATGCTCATGCCGAGCAATTTGCCGTCGCTGTCATTGTTCTCGTAGCGGATATCCATCTTGGGTTCGGCGAACTGCAACTGCTGCACGCCCGACACCTCGTCGGTGATGTAGTAGATCGAGCTTTCATTGTAGGCAGCGGCCGAGCAGGAAAAGTGGAACAGCCGCGTTTCCTTGTCGGGATCGCTGGGCGCCGCATCCTTGTCCTTGTATTTGATCGAAAAAACGGTGGGTTCATCGGCCAGGAACTGCTTGTCGCACTGGTCGCCATAGGTCGCCAGGAAGGCCTTCTTGGCCTGCTCCAGTGCCGTGTCCTTCTTCGGTGGTGGCGGCCCGTCGCCGCAACTTGGCGGCAGAGCCTCCTCGAAATCGGCGGTGGAGGGTTTCAGCGCGCCTTTTTCGATGTGAATGGGATCGAAGGGCGGCGCCGCCTGGATCTGGGCATTGACCTGGCGCAGCGTATAGCAGCCGGCAAAGACCTTTTCGCCGCCGGTCTTGTCGGTGGCGCGAATGGCGACAGGGACGTTGTAGAAAATGCTGCCGGCAGCGCCTTCGTCTGAAATTGCACCGGTCTCGACGTCGACCTTGTCGGTGCCGTCATAGCCCTTGACGAAACTGTCGAAATCCTTTGCTGGCTTTGTATCGCCGAAATAACCCCAGGCGCGAGCGAATTCATGCCGGTTGATGGCGCTGTAAAGTGAGCGGACGACGGCGTCGGCGCTCGATCGATCGTCGACATACGGCGCTTCGGGTGTATCGTCGGCGGCCAGTGCCGTCTGGCCTGCTGTAGCAAGGGAGAGAAAGGCAGTCGCTGCGAAAAGGGCGCGTCTCATCGGGAATCTCCGCTCGATGGGGAGATTCTACTATGGCGATTGCGGCAACGTGGTGACGTGGCGCTGGTGGTGCTTGAAGAATCGTGCCTGAAGGCGCTACGTCCATCCGCCGGCGTTCCGGCCGGACAAGGAGATTTGACGTGACGATATCGATGTATGAGGCCTCCGTGCCTGTGTTTTCGGAGAGGCTGAAGGCCCTTTCCACCATACTGGCGGCAGCCGAACAGAATGCGCTTGAGCGCAAGATCGACCCGCAGGTGTTTCTGACCTCCAGGCTGGCGCCCGACATGTTTGCGCTGACCAGGCAGGTGCAGATCGCCACCGACCATGCCAAGGGCGCGCCGTCGCGGCTCGCCGGTCGCGAAGTGCCGAGTTACGAGGACAACGAGGCGAGTTTTGCCGATATCCAGGCGCGCATCACGAAGACGCTGGACCTGCTGGCGACATTTTCAGCCGCCGAGTTCGACGGTTCGGACGACAAGGTGATCGAGTTGAAGCTTGGCGGGCGCGAACGCTCGATGCCTGGGCTGCAGTATCTGCTGCATGTGGCCATGCCCAACTTCTATTTCCACCTCACCACCGCTTATGACATCCTTCGCCACAATGGCGTGCCATTGGGCAAGGCGACGTTCCTCGGCGCGCGCTGAGGACTTGAGGTTTTCGAGATGTCCTGGACCGGTCCGGGACATCTCGCGGCGTATATGTCTAGCGAATGGACATTTCGCGGGCGATGCGCGGGAAGTCAGCGGGCTTGATGCCGATGTCAGCGCGGTCGGCATTGCTCATTGAATGAAGCAGCGCGAGCGCCGAGCGATATCTCAGATGTTCCTGCGGCCGCGGCCGGGCGAACATTTCAGTGAAGAAACCCATGATTCAGGCTCCTGGTTGATTCCTCCACGGCTCCCAATATAGGTGAATCGTGACAATTGTGCAGTGCAGCATTTGCATGCCTGCCATGTCCTGGTGATTGTTCCGAGCATAGTTTTGCGAGCGGGTGAAACTTTTCCCCGATGCGCACCGTACGCTGAACGCCGGCACATGGTCGGCTTTTCCTCGCCATTCCTGGCGAATTCCGGACTGCATGAAAATGCAGTCCGGCTTTTTGTCTTGGGATGGCAGATGCCCGCCGCGAGGTCCCGGCAACGGCTAAATTCGTTAACATCGGTGGCATGCATTTTTAACGAGCCGGTTCTATGGTCTGAAGCTTGGATAGTCGAGCAAGGGGGAGGTTGACATCGCTACTGGCGCCAAGCGGGATTTCGCTTCGTTGCTCGACGACCTCTTCGTCGCTTCAGACAAGCTCGACGGGATCGAGGGCGAAGAGTCCGGCGCTCGTCCATCCATCCCGTTCGACTATCTCTCGGTGGCCGATGAACTCCATTCCGGCCGCATCAAGGTTTCGGGCAGCAGCTTTTCAACCGAATATCGCGAGGCCGGCGCCGATCTGGCGACCGAATTCGCCGCCTTGCTCGAGCATGCCAAACTGGCTCTCGCCGGCGAAGAGTTGAAGCCGGAGGAAAGGCTGCCGCCGATCGATCCGGAATCCATTGCCGTCGAACTTGGTCTCAATCAGCCCAAGCAGGTCGCCGATTTTGGCCGCATGCGCCGCAGCTTCGCCTTCGCCAACCATCCGGACCGTGTCGCTCCGCATCTGCGCCAGCGCGCCATGATCCGCATGCAGGTGGCCAATATGCTGATCGACGAGGCCAAGCGCCGCGCGCTTGCCGGCGCTCGCCGCTAAACGCCGCTGGTTCACCCAAAAGTCAGCCTGGCGAGGCTTGGAGAGCGCCTCTGCTTTCCCTATAGATGCGGCTTCCTTCCCACGCCCTCACGCGAGCTTTCCCTCCGGAGCAGAATTCCATGCACAAACGCCGTCTCGGTCGGACCGATCTTCTTGTTACCCAGATCTGCCTCGGCACCATGACCTGGGGCCAGCAGAACACCGAGGCCGATGGGCACGCCCAGATGGACCTAGCTTTTTCGCGCGGCGTCAATTTCATCGACACCGCCGAGCTCTACCCGATCCCGCCCAAGGCGGAGACGCAAGGGCGGACCGAGAAGATCATCGGCAGCTGGTTGAAGGCCAACGGCAACCGCGACAAGGTGATCCTGGCCTCCAAAGTCGTTGGTCGCACCGCCAACGGCTGGTTCCGCGGCGACAGGCCGTCGCAACTGGTGCGCGCCGATATCTTTGATGCCATCGACAAATCGCTGACCAAGCTCGGCACCGACTATCTCGACCTCTACCAGATCCACTGGCCGGAACGGGACATTCCCTGGGGCGCCAACCCGACGCGCGTCGGCGCCGTACCGCGCCGCGCCGATTCTGCCGGCGCACCAACTGACGAAACGCCGATCGCCGAGACACTCGCCGTGTTCGACGAATTGGTGAAGGTCGGCAAGATCCGCCATTTCGGACTGTCGAACGAAAGTTCGTGGGGCGTGATGCGGTTCCTGGCGGAGGCTGACAAAGGCATCGGTCCCCGCGTCGCGTCGATCCAGAACGCCTACAATCTCGTCAACCGCACCTTCGAGGTGAACCTTGCCGAGGTCTGCGAGCGCGAACATGTGTCGCTGCTTCCCTATTCGCCACTGGCGCAGGGCTACCTGACCGGCAAATATGACCATGGCGCCCGCCCTCAGGGGTCGCGCACGCAGCTCTTCAACCGCGGCCAGCGCTACGAGACACCCAACGCCGCCGAGGCACAGCTCGAATACAATGAGCTGGCGCGTTCCTTCGGTCTGGAACCGGCGCTGTTTGCCAATGCCTATGTCTCGAGCCGTCCCTTCGTTACCTCGAACATCGTCGGCGCGACCACCCTTGCGCAGCTCGACATGGCCTTGTCCTCGGTCGATGTCGTCTGGACAGAAGAGATGCAGAAGGCGGTGGACGCGATCCATCAGCGCGTCGGCAATCCCTGTCCTTGATCGGCTCCGGGGTGGAATTGTCCAGGGATGACAGAGGGGTGGAGACAATGGTGGATTTTCCGATCGAGGCCGTGCGTGGAAGGTTTCCGGCCCTCTCCCTGACCGACAAGGGGCGGCGGCGCATCTATCTCGACAACCCCGCCGGCACGCAGGTGCCACAGGCAGTCGCGGACGCCGTGTCGCGCTGCCTTTTGACCACCAACGCCAACCTTGGCGGCTATTTCGAAACGACGGTCGCAGCGCAGGCCGTCGTCGACGAGGCGCATCAGGCGATGGCCGATTTCCTCGGTGCGGCGAGCCCTGAAGAAATCATCATCGGCGCCAACATGACGACGCTGACCTATCACATGTCGCGCACCCTCGGCCGCACGATGAAGCCCGGCGACGAGATCATCCTCACCCGCATGGACCATGAGGGCAATGTCTCGCCCTGGTTGCAACTGGCCGAGGACCTTGGCCTGGTGGTGCGCTGGCTGCCGTTCGACGAAACGAGCTGGCAGGTCGAAGAGGCGACGCTGGCTGGCCTGCTTTCGCAGAAGACCCGGCTGGTCGCGCTGAACTACGCCAGCAACCTGACCGGCTCGATCAACCGGGTGAAGGCGTTGACCGCCATCGCCAGGAATGCCGGCGCCCTGGTCTATGTCGACGCCGTGCAGTTTGCGCCGCATGGCCTGATCGACGTCCGGAATCTCGGTTGCGATTTCCTGATCTGCTCGGCCTACAAATTCTTCGGTCCGCATATGGGCATTTTGTGGGGCCGGCGCGATGTCATCGATGGCCTGAAACCCTACAAATGCCGCTGTTCTTCGGATGGCCTGCCGGAGCGGTTCGAACTCGGCACGCCGCAGATCGAACTGATGGCGGGCCTTACGGCCGCGGTCGACTATCTCTCAGGACTGGGTGCTGCAGCGGGCGAGGGTGGGTCGCGAAGGCAGAAGATCGCCAAGGCGTTCGAGGTGTCGATCGCCTACGAAAACCCGTTGGCGCAAAGGCTGATCGACGGCCTGTCATACATTTCAGGCCTGACCATCCATGGCATCACCGATCCGAAGCGGCTCGCCGAGCGCGTGCCGACGGTGTCCTTCACCGTCGACGGCATCGTGCCGGAGACGATCGTTCGGCAGATGAACGCCGAAAACATCTTCCTTTGGTCCGGCCACAACTACGCCTGGGAGATCGTCCACCAGCTCGGCATTCCGGCCGAGCATGGCGTCGTGCGCATCGGTATCGCGCATTACAACACGGCAGCCGAAATCGACGAGACGCTGGAGAGTGTGCACCGGGTCATCGCCATGCTCAGGCAGCAGCGATCTTGACGCCAGCTTGAAATCACGACTTCTTGCCACCGAAACCGGTGAGGAAGGCCGTCAAATTGTCGCCGAGTTCGTCGCAGAGATATCCGCCTTCCTGGACGATGACGGTCGGCAGGCCGAGCTTGGCGATGGCCTCGCCAATGCGTGAGAAGCCCGGTGTCGTCACCGAAAGCCCGCCGAACGGATCGCCCTCGAACGCGTCGAGGCCGAGCGCCACGACCAGCGAGTCTGGCGAAAAGGCGCGGATACGCTGGAACGCCACCGCAAGCGCTTCGAGAAACGCCGCATCGGCGGATTTGCGCGGCAGCGGCAGGTTGAAATTGTAGCCAAGGCCCGGGCCTTCGCCGCGTTCGTCGGCATGGCCCCAGAAGAACGGATAAAAGCGCACGGGATCGGCATGCAGCGACACGGTGAGCACATCCGGCCGCGCATAGAAAATGCCTTGCGTGCCATTGCCGTGGTGCAGGTCGACATCGAGGATCGCCACGCGCGCAGCCTGCTTGCGCAGAACCTGAGCTGCAACGGCCGAATTGTTGATGAAGCAAAAACCGCCGGCGACGTCGGCAAAGGCATGGTGGCCGGGCGGGCGGCACAGCGCATAGGCGGCCGGCGCGCCTGATGTCACGGCTTCGGCGGCATCGACCGCACTCCACGCGCTCCACAGCGCGCTCTGCCATGTCTCGCTTGAGATCGGACAAGCGGTGTCGGCCATGTGATAGCCGGCCTGGCCGACTGCCGAGGCCGGATAGCTGCCTGACCGCGCGATCGGGTGGATGTTGGGGATGACTTCGGCCGAAGCGCCCTCGATGCGTTGCCAGCGCTCGAAAATGTTCTCGAGGAAGTCCAGATATTCCGGCGTGTGCACCGCCGCGACGGGGCCGAGCCCGTGATTGCGCGGTCGCTCGATCGCGCAGCCGGCAGAGATGGCGCCGGCTAACAATCGTTCGACCCGTTCAGGCGTCTCAGGATTGGGCTTCGCGGCACCGCTCGAAAGGAAGGCCTTGGGGTCGTGGCGCTTCTGTTCCTCGGCATAGAAGGCTTTCATTCCTGCTCCCCATTCTGCGGCGCGTCGGCAAAGGCAAAAAAGGCATCGCCGATGATTTTCTGCGTCTGCTCGTAGCTCGACCAGGCGATGCCCAGCCTTTCATAAAATGCCTTGGCGCCCTCATTGTCCGTGTCGACGGACAACCGCAGATAGACGCCGCCTTCTTTCCGGCACTGTGCCGCGACGTGCCGCAGCAGCAACTCGCCGATCTTGCGGCCACGAAACCGGTCCTCGACATAGAGGTCCTGCACATAGACGCCAGGCCGCCCCATCCAGGTCGAAAAGATCGGGAAATGCAGGCACAGGCCGGCGAATTCGCCACCCACTTCGGCAATAAGGGTGGAAAAGGCAGGCTTTTCGCCAAAGCCGTAGGTTCTGATGTCGTCTGCGGTCGAGATGATCTCCTCCGGCGCACCGATGTGCGTCCCGAGTTTCAGGATCGCCGCGTGAATGGTTTCGACATCGTCGATCCGGCCGGGGCGGATAACGGTGTCGGTGGTCCTGGTTTGGGTTTTCTCTGGCATTGGTCAGGCCGCGGCGCCGGCCGAGCCCGGTCCGGTCAGAAGGTCATCAAGCTCGTCAATGCCGTCTTCCGAAAAGACGCGGATGCCGTTCGCTTCCAGCAGCGCGGTGGTCGTGCCCTGGCCAGCCACCCGGGTACTCCTGAAACTCCCGTCATAGATGAAACTGCTGCCGCAGGAAGGGCTGCCGTCGGTAAGAACCGCATACCGGCACCCTGTTTCTCTGGCGAGATCAAGTGCAAGCTGCCCGGCTTCGAGATAGAGTGCGGTCACATCGCTTCCTGTCTGCTCGACCACTCGGCCTTGGCCGTGAAGCACTGCGCGGCCGTCGCCCGTGCCTCGAATTTCCGCCGGAGGACGTGGCGTCGAGAAGCCTGCGGTGACCTCCGGGCAGATCTGCACGATCCGTCCTTCTGCCTGCCATCGCGCAAGAGTGGGATGGTCGTTGAGCCGGAACGAGCCGTTGTAGCGAACCTTGCTGCCGAGCAAGCAGGCTGAGACGAGAACCTTTTCCATGCCAGCTCCTCCCTTTGCCACTCGAGCTCCAGTACCCCCCTAGAACGCCACCCGGTCGCCACCCTTGAGCGCCAGCATGTCGCGCGCTTCGGTGGGTGTGGCAACTTCCAGCGACAGCCCATCGAGAATGCCACGGATACGGCGCACGTGATCGGCATTGGACTTCGCCAGTTGGCGGCCGTCATAAAGGCTGTCCTCCAGTCCGACACGAACATTGCCGCCCATCGCCGCGGCGATCGAGATCAGCGCCATCTGGTTGCGGCCGGCGGCCAGCACCGAGAACTGATAGCTGTCGCCGAACAGCTTGTCGGCGATCCGCTTCATGTGGACAAGGTTGTCCGGGTCGGCGCCGATGCCGCCCAGTATGCCCAGCACGAACTGGATGAACAGCGGTCCCGACACCAGCCGGCGGTCGCGGAAATGTGCCAGCGAATAGAGGTGACCGACATCGTAGCACTCGAATTCGAATCGCGTGCCGCAGCCCTTGCCCAGCCGCTCAAGCACGCTCTCCATGTCGGCGAAGGTGTTCTTGAAGATGGTGTCGCGCGTGGCTTCCAAGAGCTTCGGCTCCCACTCGTGCTGCCACTCCCTCGGCTTGTCGAGCATCGGAAACAGCGCGAAGTTCATCGAGCCCATGTTGAGCGAGCACATTTCGGGTTCGGCCCGCAGTGGCGCTGCCAGCCGCTGGTCCAGCGTCATCAGCGACGAGCCGCCGGTGGTGATGTTGATCACCGCATCGGTCGCCTGCTTGATGCGCGGCAGGAACCGCATGTACACGTCCGGATCGGCGGTTGGCCGTCCATCCCTGGGATCGCGGGCGTGCAGATGCAGGATCGAGGCACCGGCTTCGGCGGCCGCGATCGCGTCGGTGGCGATCTGGTCCGGCGTCACCGGCAGATAGGGCGACATCGACGGCGTGTGCACCGAGCCGGTGATGGCGCAGGTGATGATGACTTTTCGCGGCGCCATTTTTGTCCCTCAGCCTTCAACCGGCAGGTCGAGTTCGGCGGCCAGCGCCTGCAGCGAGTCGCCAAGGACCGCGATGATCTCACCGATCTGATCGCTGGTCACAATAAGCGGCGGGCAGACCATGAAATTGTCGCTCACCGGCCCGCCACGCACGCGCCGCGAATAGATGATCAATCCGCGCTCGAACGCCAGATCGATGAGCCTCAAATTGGCGTTGAGGCCCTGCGGCAACGGCTCCTTGGCCAGCGGATCCGCGTAAATTTCGGCTCCCATGAACAGCCCCTTGCCCCGCACGTCGGCAATGAAAGGAAAGCGCCGAGTCAGGGCCTCGAGTTCACCCCTCAGCAACTCGCCCATGACGGCTGAATTCTCGACCAGGCCAAGGCGGTCGACCTCTCCAAGCACCGCAACGCCCGCTGCACAAGCGACGGGGTTGCCGCCATATGTGTGGCCATGCAGGAAGCCACCAGTCTCAACAACCGGCCCGACGATCCTCTGTGTCGCGGCAAGTGCGCCAAGCGGGGCATAGCCAGATGAAAGACCTTTCGACAGCGCGACGATATCCGGCCGGCAGGACCAATGGTCGCCACCCAGGAATTTTCCGGTGCGTCCGATGCCGGTCATTACTTCGTCGTGGATCAATAGGATGCCGTAGCGGTCGCAGATTTCGCGGATACGCGGAAAATAGCTATCGGGCGGGACCAGCGCTGCAGTCGCGGCACCACCGATCGGCTCCATGACGAAGGCGAGCACGCTTTCCGGGCCCTCCTCCAGGATCTTTTCCTCCAGCATATCGGCGTAGCGGATGCCCCGCTGTTCCATCGACAGATTGTCGTGATCGCGATGAACAAACGGGGCCGGCACCAATGGCATTGGCCGACCGATCGCGTCGAAGGTCTTGGTGAGTATGTCGTCGCCAGTGACGGCAAGCGTGCCGATCGTCACGCCGTGATAGGAGGGCATACGTCCGATGATTTTCCAGCGTTTGTCCTGACCTGTTGCTACCGCCCATTGCCGCGCAAGCTTGAGGCAGGCCTCGATCGCCTCAGAGCCGCCCGATACGAAATAGATGCGGTTGAGGCCGTTCGGCAGCCGATCGGCCAGCCCCTGTGCGAGCTCGATGGCCTGTTCGTTCTCAAATTGGAAGATGTAGGCGAAGCTGACGCGATCCAGCTGCCGCTTCATCGCGTCGATGACGTTGCGGTTACCATGACCTACATTGACGTTAACCGCGCCGCTCGATCCGTCGATGTAGCGGCGGCCGCTTTTGTCCCATAGGTAGATGCCATCGGCGCGGTCCACTATTGGTCGTTGCAGCCGGGTGAAATGGAAAAGGTTCGGTCGGCGGTCGGTTTCAACGGACTGCACAGCGATCATTCAACCCCTCTTATTTTCGGCCGAGATAGCGGTCGATTACATTCTTGGTGACGCGTTCGACCATCGGGTCCCGTCTTAGCAGGCCGGCGACCCATTCGCAGCTTCCGGCGTGGAACACCTCGCCCTTGCCGCGCGGGAAATTGACGATCATGCCGTTGCCGCGTTTGACCTTTTCCAGATTGGCGTCGCTCGCCTCGCCGAACAGCGTCTCGGCGGTGAAGCGGCCATCCTCGTCGGTAAGGAACTGGTCCTCTATCGGGATATCGGCGCTTTCCTCGACCTGGGATGCCATGCCGACGGCGAGAACCTGCAACCCGTCCGGCGCACCGCTGGTCGCGGTGGGGTAGGGCAGGCCGCCGCGAATTTCGAAGTCGAGCCCATCGACCTCATAGCCATAGACGTGGCTGTCGGCGCCGAGCAGGTCGCCATAATAGATGCCTGTGCCGGCAAAGGCCCAGTGCTCGGGCCGGTAGACCGGAAAGCCGCGTACGCCGCGCGGCGCGCAGCCGCCCCAGCCGGCATAGACGCCGCGCGTCGCGTTGAGCCCGAAGGTCGCTGAACCCGGCCGGCCGATTTCCGGCGCTTCCCAGGAATTGGTGGCGCGGGTCACGTCGCCGCCGTGGAGATAGGCGGGGTCTTCGGCACGCGCGCGGTATTTGTAGCAGACCTGCCGGCGGCCTTCGTCCTCCAGCCGCGTCTGCCACATGAAATTGCCGGCAAAGCGCGCCGCATGGCCGCCGCGCTCGACATAGGCGTCGACGGCGTCGCGCATCTCCCAGGTCCAGTATTCGTCATGGCCGACGAAGACGGCGCAGTCATACCCATCGAGAATTTCCGGCGAGAAATGCAAATCGTGCTGGCTGGCAAGGTCGACGCCATAGCCGGCCCGTTCGGCAAAGCGGAAGAAATGGCTGTCGTAGCTCGCCCAGCCGGACGAGGCGTATTTCTTCGAATGGCCGGTGGCGAGCGCCCATTCCATATGCGGATAGCGCGGCACCGTCTTTGGCGGCACCGCCACCTCCAGCGGCACGCGCGGCGCATCTTTCGGCAGCACGACGAAACCACGGCACCACGGGCGTTGCGTCGACACGATGGGCGAATACTGGTTGCGGTCCGGCCCGGTGATGCCCTGATAGTGGTTGGAGCCGCCCCAGGTGTTGTAGGCGAGCCATGTGCCCGTCGCCGCCACGTGCAGCACGCGGCCGGGCTTCTTGCCAGGCTGCGGGCTGACGATGAAGAGATGATGGCAACGGATCGGCTTGCCGTCGCGGCCGTCCGCTTCAAGCCTCACGCGATAGGCGCCGGACGGCCAGTCTGCCCCGACGTGGAATTCAAACGAGGCTTCCCAGCCGCAGCCCTCGGTCGAGCATTGGTCGGGACTGTCCTGCCAGCTCGCCGCGATACCCGATTTCTCGAAAACCTTGGTCTCGGTGCCGCCGTCGCGAACGATCGCCATGTTGAATGCCGGAGCCGTCGAACTGACATGCAACGCCACCGTCTCGCCGGCGCGATAGGAAAACCGGTCGCTGTAGCACCATATCTCGCCGCGCTCGCCATCCATGCCCGGCCACTCATAATAGTGGCCGCGTACCGCGTGGCGGCGCTGCTCCGGCGTCAGTCCGAAATCGGGGAATTCGGTCGGAAGGTTGATCATGAAGCCCTGAAGTGTCAAAGGCGCCATTTCGGCGATCTGGCGGTCGAGCGTCAAATGGAAACCATCGGGCCAGCATTCGTTAGCCGCGCCCTTGGCCCCTGTGGCCAAAAAGACTATCTCCACAGGGGCGGCGTTTTCCGCCACCGGAGGCGGCATGCTCAGAATCCAGAAGGTCAAGGTCGACGACATCTACGTGCCGGCGGCGCGCAAGAAGACGTTGCATCCCGAGACCGTCCGGCATCTGGCCGAGGACATCCTGGAGAACGGCATGAAAACACCGATCCAGGTCCGCCATGACGGCAAGCGCCATATCCTGGTCGAAGGCCTGCATCGGCTGGAAGCGGCCAAATGGCTCGGCGAGACCGAGATCGACGCCTATCTGGTGCAAGCCAAGCGCCACTGACGCTCCCTTTCGTTCCTGATCTCTGTTCGCCGGACGCATTCTCCAGAATTTTTCCCTGGTCGGAATTTTTGCTGGCCCAAATTTTTCGCGGGCGATGTCGACTTGCACGTCATCCGTTCGTCCTAGGGACGGAAGCCAGATCAAACCATGCAAGGACCCCATCATGACCACCAAGCTCGACATTGCTCCCGCCAATGACCGCGAACTGGTTTTGGCCCGCATCATCGATGCGCCGCGCGAGAACGTCTATCGCTGCTGGACAGACCCGAAACTGGTGACGCAGTGGTTCTCGCCAAAGCCGTGGACGACGCCCCGCGCCGAGATGGATGTGCGCACCGGCGGCCCGAGCCTCGTCGTCATGGCCGATCCCGACGGCAACGAATTCCCCAACCCCGGCGTTTTCCTCGAAGTCGTTCCCGGCAAGAAGATCGTCTTTACCGACGCCTACACAAAGGCATGGGAGCCGTCGGAAAAGCCGTTCATGACCGTCGTGCTGACGTTCGAGGACGAGGGCAGTGGCAAGACCCGCTACATTGCACGGGTCAGGCACTGGAGTGCCGCCGACCGCGAGCAGCACGAGAAAATGGGCTTCCACGACGGCTGGGGCCAGTGCACCGACCAGCTCGAAGATCTCGCCAGGACGCTTTGATACCGGCAGGACGAGAGGAGATCGATATGTCCAAAACCTTGCTATTCGACATTCTTGCTTCGGCTGCAGCGTTTCTTGCTTCGCCGGGCGCCACCAATGCAGAGGAGGCAAAACCTGCCATGACGACCGCAACGAACGCACTACCGAAGCCGGAAAAGTCCGGACTGCTGCCGATCAACGGCCTGAACTACTATTACGCGGTCTACGGCAAAGGCGAGCCGCTGCTTCTGCTGCACGGCGGTCTTGGCACCACTGACATGTTTGCGCCGATCCTGCCCAAGCTTGCCGAGAACCGCACCATCATCGGCGTCGACCTGCAAGGCCATGGCCGCACGGCACTCGGCGATCGGCCATTCACCCTGGAGGCGATCGGTGACGACATGGCTGATATCGTCAAGGCGCTCGGCTACGACAAGGTTGATGTCATGGGGTATTCGCTGGGCGGCGGCGTCGCCTTCCGCATGGCGGTCCAGCATCCTGAAACGGTGCGCCGCCTTGTGCTGGTTTCGACCGGCTATGCCGCGGACGGTTTCTACGGCGAGATGCGCGGCCAGCAGGCGCAAGTCAGCGCGGCGGCGGCCGTGTTCTTGAAGGACACGCCCATGTACAAATCCTACGTCGCGGTGGCGCCGCATCCCGAGGACTTCCCGAAGCTCCTCGACACGCTGGGCAACTTCATGCGTCAGAACTACGATTACTCTGCGGACGTCGCCAAGCTGAAGATGCCGGTCATGCTGGCCTATGGCGACAGCGACATGTACAGGCCCGAGCACGAGATCAAGTTCTACCAGATGCTCGGCGGCGGGCTGAAGGACGCCGGCTGGATGCGCGAGAACCTGTCGCAGAACCGCCTGGCGATCCTGCCCAACCGCACCCATTACGACGTCTTCTTCGCCCCCGAACTGACCGCTGCCGCACTGCCGTTTCTCAACGGCGAGACGAAGGTGAAGACCTGGGACGAGGTCGTCAGCGAAACGGAATAACCCCCTATCGTTCCCACCGGCCGTCTCGATCGAGGCGGCCGGTGGTTTTGTTTATGAGGCTTTGGCGCGGCGCGGCTGCCTGAGATGCTTGATGCCGCTCATCTCAACGAAATTCGTCGCCGACTCCCAGAGGTAGTCGCCATACAGGAACGGCTCGAAGGGCCCAGCACCCTTCAATGGCAAAGGCGCGATCTCCGCGTCGACGCGTGGCTCGTAGAAGAACGGGATCGAGAAGCGCGCCGTCTTCGGTGCGATCACCCGGTGTCGCGTCGCGCGGACGCGTTCGCCGGTCCAGCGCTCCAGCAACTGGCCAAAATTGACCGCCAGCGTGCCGTTGGCCGGCGGCACGTCGATCCATTCGCCGGCGAGGTTCTTTGCCTGCAAGCCCTCGACGCCGTCCTGCGCCAGCAAAGTGACGAAGCCTGAATCGGCATGCTCGCGGCCGATGATGGTGCGGGTCTCACCCTTGTGCACCACCGAAAACTCCGGTCCGCTGGTATCGACGCCGGCATTGGCGTCACGCAGGGGGTAACGGATCAGCCGCAGCGTCGAGATACCGCCTTCGAAATAGGCATCGAAGATTGTTTCCGGCATGCCAAGCCCGCGGGCGATCGACCGCATCAGCGCGTTGCCCACCGTCTCCATCGTGCGGTAGTAGTCGGCTGCCGCCGCGCGCCAGCCGGGCAGGGCCTCTTCGGCCGGCAGGGGCGTCGGCTCGCACAACGGATCGTCGGAAACCGAGGCATCGGCCGCGTCGACAAGACCCGGATTGGCAAGGTCCGGACCCATGTCGATGCCTTCCTTGTAGGAAACGGCTGCCGGCTGCAGCGGGAACCAGCCGCGATAGACGTTCCTTTTGCTGCGGTCGAAATTCCAGCGCAGCAATTTCTGCTTCTCCGTATCGGGAAGCGCGAAGATGCGCAGCAATTTTGCCCTTCTTTCCGGCGTCAGCCGGTCATCGCCGGGAAAGTCGCGGATGGCCATGAAGCCGATCCCCGAAGCTGCGGCCATGATCCTGGCGTCGGTACGGTCACGGGCGGGCGCGGGCGGCCCGAACAGATCCGCAATGCCGATGGTTTCGATGTCCGGTGTCATGGCTTCAGGTCCACTGCATCACGATAATCGATGGCGTTGTATCAAAGCTTTTCAATTGACCCAATCGGGTTGGCCATTACCCTGCCGCTTGTTCTCTCAAGGATCCGAGCGATGGCAAGATACCAAGGCGGATGCCTGTGCAAGGCGGTGCGCTATCACACCGAGGCAGCACCCATCAACGAACGCGTCTGCCACTGCCGGCTATGCCAGAAGGTGATTGGCGCCGCCTTCAACGCACGCGTGCTGTTTCGCATCGATGAAGTGACGATCGAGGGGCCGCTGGCGACGGTGAACACCTCGCCGGATCTCAAACGCGGCTTTTGCCCAAGCTGCGGCACGACGATGTTCTCCCGGCGCGATTCCGCCGGCATCATCGGCATCACCACCGGTTCGCTCGACGATCCCACGGCCTTCAAGCCGCAGATGCATATTTTCACGGCCTCGAAGCAGCCCTGGGTGATGCTCGACGATGGCCTGCCGCAGTATGAAGGCGCACCGCCGCCAGGCTAAAGCGTATCAGCCGGGTCCCCGCGCAGCGTCCCGGCGTTCGCCGGCCTTTCATCGTGCCACTGGCACGATGAATTCGCTTGCGCGAACCGGCTGCTCACCATGACCAAAATTTAATCGAAAGAGACACGAGATAGCCGGCAAAGCGTCATTGGCGGGCCATCATTGTCTCCCTATTTATGGGGCGCGGGTACGGCATTCGAGGAGACGACGGATGAACGACAGCATCAGCACCCTGGACGAGCTTTTGAGCGATCCGATGGTCCTGCTTGTGATGGAGCGCGATCGTGTGCGCCCCGAACAGGTGCGCATGCTGCTCGAACGGGTTCGCCGGACCGCCGTCGACGAGCCTGTGGTGCCGCCGGCCCATATGGTGGCCAAAAGCTGTTTCCAGCAATGGCTGCTTACTTAGGTACGGTCAGTTGGAGCTGGCCGGCAAATAGCTGTAATGGCTGCGGAAATAGGCGATTCTGAAGCCCAGGCGCGCATAGTTGCGATAGGCCGGGCCGTCGCGTTCGTCGTGCGGCGCCTCGATGTCGACGACGAACAATTTGGCGCCGGCCGCAATCCCGTCGCGCACCAGCGCTTCCCCAAGCACCGCGTCGAGATCGAAGCTCGGCGCCATGATGCCGGGCACCGGCGCGTCGATGCCGCTCCAGGCCGCGCCGTCGGGCCCGATGAACAGCGAGCGCACCGCCACCACCGCGCCGTCCCGCTTGGCCATGTAGTGATGCCAGCCGTTCCGGTCGACCAGAGCCATCAGCCAAGGCGAAGTGGGCAGCCGGTAGCGGCTGTCGATGAAGCCGGCCCATTCGCTTGCCGATGCCTTTGTTACACGTTCGACTGAAATCCCGTCAGCCATGAAGAGCGGCTCTGATGACAGCGGTTCCGCCTCGCGATAAATCCGTTCCCAGCCGCCCTGGCGCTGCAGGCCGCGCGCCTCGAGCCAGCATCTGAGGCGCGATGGTTCAGTGTGCGGATTGACATAGAACCAGGGCCGCGAAATGCCGGCGGCGCGGTAATGCGCCAGCAGCGCGTCGAGCTGGCTTTCGGTGGCCGGACTGTCGACGCCGAAATTCTTCACGCAGTTGAAATGGATGAACGGGATCGTCGTGCAGGTGGTCCAGGCGAGGCCGTCTTCCTCCGCTATCGAAAGGCCGTGACTTGCGGCGAAATCGGCAGGCGCGGCGGCATAGAGGTCTAGCCAGGCACTCACCTCGGCGTGCTCGATAATACGGCTGAGGTCGTGCGAGACGTCCTCGATCGCGATGCCAGGCGGGTACGGTTCGGACAGGGGCTGCAATTCTGACAGGGCGGTCTGCATGGCTCTCCTCCGTCATTTGCCTTACAGTGTAAGATTAGCGAATTTTAATATAACCGCATGGCTTGTCAAGCGGCGCCTTACAAATCCGTAAATTGGAATCCGGGGATCGCCAGACTATGGCTCGGCGGGGATCGCCCCTCACGATTGTTCGACAGAAAGGCTCGATATGGCAGACATCTGCACCCAAGGCGTCGACACCGGCTTTGTCGGCCTGGGATTCGCCAAGGTGGCGTTCCTCGGCCTGGTGCAAGGCATCACCGAATTGCTGCCAATTTCCTCGACCGCCCATATGCGCATCGTGCCGGCTGTGCTCGGCTGGCAGGATCCGGGTTCTGCCTTCTCCGCCGCCATGCAACTTGCAGCCTTGGCCGCGGTGGTCAGCTATTTCTGGAGCGATGTCAGGGATATCGTGTTTGGTTCGCTCGATGCCCTGACACGACGCGATTTCGCCGACCGGCATTTCCGGCTGGCACTGTGGATCGTGCTGGCGACGATCCCGATCGTCATCGCCGGCGTGGCGTTGTCGGGCGTGCTCAACGCCTGCAATTCGCCGCTGCGCAGCCTGTCGGTGATCGGCTGGGCTTGCGTCGCCATGGCGGTCCTTCTGGCGCTGGCCGAGATTTTTGCCCGTCACCGGCGCACTGTCACCGAGGCATCGCTGGCCGATGCGCTGCTCGTCGGCGTCGCCCAGATCGGCGCGCTGATTCCAGGTGTGTCGCGCTCGGGCTCGACCCTGACGGCAGCGCTCGGACTCGGCTTCAAGCGGGCCGAAGCGGCGCGGTTCTCGTTCCTGCTCGGGCTGCCTGCGATTGCGCTCGCCGGCCTCAAGGAGCTTTGGGAACTGCACAAGGTCCATCTCGACGCGCATGGCTGGTCGGTTCTCATCGTCGGGCTGGTCGTTGCCTCGATTTCAGCCTTCTTCGCGATATGGGGGCTGATGCGCGTGCTGGAGCGTTTTTCGGCCTGGCCGTTCGTCATCTATCGCGGTGTGCTCGGTGTCGTCCTGCTGCTGGGCGTGGCGATGGGATGGCTTGCTTGAGGCGTGCCCGTCCACAGTATCGCTTGAAACAGGCTATATCCGTACCGGACCATCAAACTGGATTCCGGTACGCGCATGGATTTGTTGACCCTTCTGCAATCGATGCCCTTGCTGCTGGTGCTGGCCAAGGGCGTGCTGCCGTCGGTGGCGGCACTCGGCATGGGATTTGGCCAATGGGTCGCTTCACTGCCGCCATGTCGTGACTTCACCTTTGAGGCGACCAGCTATCTCGTTTGCGAGGTCGACCCGAAACGGTATTCGATCGAGCTGTTCTGGAAAGATCCGGCGGGCAAGCCGTTTCAGTCGCTGCACAATCTCAATGCCTCGGAGCAGGCGGCCGGGCGCACCATGCTGTTTGCCATCAATGCCGGAATGTATCACCCGGACCTCGATCCGGTCGGCCTGTATGTCGAGCGCGGCAACGAAATGGCATCGGTGAAGACGGGATCGGGAAGCGGCAATTTTTCCCTTCAGCCGAACGGCATTTTCTACATGAGCAACGGCAAGGCCACGGTCCGCGCCACCAGGGACTTCCTGAAAAAGCGACCGCCGCTCGACTATGCGACGCAATCCGGGCCGATGCTGGTGATCGAAGGCAAGCTGCATCCGAAATTCCAGGCCGACAGCACCTCGCGCAAGACCCGCGACGGTGTCGGCGTGCGGAAGGACGGCGTCGCCGTCTTTGCCATTTCCAACGGGACGGTGACCTTCCATGCCTTCGCCCGTCTTTTTCGCGACGCGCTCGGCTGTGACAACGCGCTTTTCCTCGACGGCACGATATCGAGCCTGTTCGCGCCGGCCATCGGCCGCAACGACGACTACTGGAATCTCGGGCCGATGATCGGCGTCTTCAGGAAATCCTAGCGGCTTTGCCACCCCGCTTGCCGCCGATCAGCTGCACCGGGAGCCAGATTTCGCGGCCTGGCACGCTCGAAAAAAACTTGATTCAAACTTTATTGGTAATTTCTCGTTCATAACTCGATCTGGTTTGTCCGTCGGCTGTCGTTTTGCCCTCGGTCTGTTTTGTTTTGAGTACAGGTCAAGATGCGGATTCCGGGCGCCATCAGTTTTTTGATCGCATCGCTATGCCTTGCAGGCTGTACCTCGACGGCCGGCGTCGACGCGCTGGATTTGCAGAAACCGTCGAACGAAACCACCAGTTCCGTGATACGGCCGCCCGCGCCGATCGCCGCGGCTCCGAAGGCGATGGCCAGGAGCGCGCCGAGGGCCGAAAGGGCGCCCGAGGCTGACAATGGTCTGCCTGACAATGGCCTGGAAGACGACAATGCTGCCGCCGAAAATACTCGGCCTTTCGGCCTGGCGGAAGAAGAGACAGTGTCATTCCCGGCGCCTGAACTGCCCGACAGCGCCGAGCCGCCGGTCGAGCCGGCTGCGCTCGTGTCGCCGCCGAGGCTGTTGAGCCGCGCGGCACCGCCCATGCTCGCCGGGCCGGTCACCCGCTACGGCTTTCGCGACGCCAAGCCGATCAATTTCGGCCGGTCCTCGCCCCGGCACCTTGCCGTACACGGCGTCGACGTCTCTCGCTGGCAAGGCAACGTCAATTGGGAAAAGCTGCGCGCGCAGGGCGCCAACTTCGCCTACATCAAGGCGACCGACGGCGGCGACCATCTCGATCCGATGTTCATGAAGAACTGGCGCAATGCCGACGCCGCCGGCCTGAAGCGCGGCGCCTATCACTTCTTCTACTGGTGCCGCACCGCGGGCGAGCAGGCCGACTGGTTCATCCGCAACGTGCCCAAGATGGATGGCGCGCTGCCGCCGGTGATCGACGTCGAATGGAACGGCGAATCCAGCTGCAAGCGGAGGCCGTCGCGCGAAAAGGTGCTGGAGAAGATGCAGGTGTTCATGGACAAGCTGGAGCGCCATTACGGCCAGCGGCCCATCATCTACACCGCGCCTGATTTCTACCGCGACAATCTCCGGGGCCAATTTCTCGATTATCCGTTCTGGCTGCGCGCCGTGGCGCGCCATCCGTCGAAGGTCTACCCCGACCGCAAATGGCTGTTCTGGCAGTATTCCGGCTCCGGCCTGTCGCACGGTGTCACCGGCCGCATCGACCTCAACGTCTTCCACGGCGACGAACGGCAATGGCGCGCCTGGGCCGGCGGACGGATTTCCGTCGCCGACGCTGACTGAGGCAGCCTATCAGGCCCGGCGTACTTCGCGCTCGCGTATGTCAGCCGTCTGGGCCAGCACCCAATCCCGGAACACCTTGATCTTCGGTGTGTTGCGGCGGCTTTCCAGGTGCACCAGCCAATAGCCGTCACCATCTGATCCCAGCACTTCAAATGGCTGTATCAACTGGCCCTTTGCCAGCAGGGCGCTGTAGATGTTGCGGGTGAGGATCGCGGCGCCCTGATCGGTCAGCGCCGCCATTGCATCGTAGGCCTGCGAACCCAGGTTCGGTCCCGCGATGACGCGATCGGGCTTGAAGGATACGCCGGCTGCTTCGAACCAGATTTTCCACCAGGGATCGTCGGCACAGCACAACGCCACCTTGTAGAGGTCCTCGGGGTGGCGAATGCCGCCCACGCTCTCGGCCAGTTTCGGGCTGAGCATTGGCGTATAGTCCGCCTTGAACAAATAGTGGGCTGTCAGGCCGGGCCATTTTCCGGTGCCGGTTCTGATCCCGATATCCATGTCCTCGCGTGTGAAATCGACCAGCCGGGACGACGTATTCACCTTCACGGCGAGATCGGGATGCATCAGCTGGAATGTTCCAAGCCACACGGCCAGCCAGTTCGATGCGAATGTTTCCGAGGTTGTGACGGACAGCACGCCAGTCGCTCCACCCTTTGTGGCGACCCACGCGTCGGCCAGGGCCGAGAATGCGCCCGTTGCGTGCGGCGCCAATTGCTGTCCAGCTTCGGTCAAGGCGATTTGCCTTGTTTTTCTTATGAAAAGCGGCGTTCCGGCGCGCTCTTCCAGCACCTTGATCTGATAGCTGGCCGCCGACTGTGTCATGCCGAGTTCCTCGGCCGCCTTGGTGAAACTGCCCAGCCGCGCCGCGGCTTCAAAGACGCGAATGGCGCCCAGTGGTGGTAGCTCCCAACTCATGACGCATCAATCCTCCTGATGCATAGTAAGCGATGTTCGATTGGAAGCCAAGGCCGCGACCAGGCATACTCCGGTCATCAACTCAAACCCGAAAGGACACGGCAATGACCCTCTACAACACACTTCGTCGTCCGGTGCTCGACCTCTTCACCGCTCCGTTCAGACCCCGCACGCGCGGCCTGCTCGACCAGCGTGCGCTGTCGGATCATTTCCTGCGCGATATCGGCATGCTTGACGGACACGCTTCTGCCGGCAGCACCCGCTGACTTGCGTGCCCCGCCGACTTGCGTGCCCCGCTGACTGGCGTGCATTGACTGGTGCAAATGGGAGGAAAAGATGAGCGTATCTGCGGAGGCCTTGGCGAAGAGCCGTCAGACGATCTCCTCCTACGAGGATTATGCGGAACAGTATGATGCAATCGTGCGGCATGTTCCCAACCCGAGAGAGCAGGCAGCGCTAAGGCGCCTCGTGGCGATCGCCGGCACAGGCGGCCAGATTCTGGAAGTCGGGTCGGGAGCGGGATACGACGCCGACTTTCTGGAGACCTTGGGCGTCAAAGTTCGGCGCACCGACGCAACAAAGCGGTTTCTTGAGCTGCAGGCCGCGCGCGGCAAGTATGGTGAACTGCTCGATCTCATCACCGATGATCTCGGCGGCCCCTACGACGCAGTCTTGGCCCTGTGCGTCCTGATCCATGTGCCTCGCGACCAGACCGACCAGGTCCTTGCCAAGATAGCCGGATCGCTGCGACCAGGCGGCGCGTTCCTCGTATCGATGCGCAATGGCGATGGCGAGACGGGCGGCGAATATCACACGGTCTACTGGCGCAGGGACGACTTCGCCGCCCGCATCGAAGCCGCTGGGCTGGTCCTTATCAGGGACGACTTCAACATCGGCCGCAACAACGAAGAGTGGAACACATTCCTGGCCGTGAGACCGTCGTGACTGGGTCCGTCACCTCCGATTTTTGCGAATAAGCGAGACATTGCCGCCGCAGTGCTGTCTAGTGCCTGTTCCTGCACTCCGGGGGGATCAGGGTGGAGCTGGAACTCAAATTTCTGCTTGTCGGCTTTGCCTGCGCGGTCTCCGGCATGCTGTCGCTCATCACCTTTGTGAAATGGCGCGAGGTGCAGACCCTCAGCCGCTGGTTGCCGACGCCGGGAAAGATCATCTCGTCACGCGTCGAGGCGCGTGAGGTCAGAAGCTCGGGCGCTGGCTCGGACAGCACCGATACCACGGAGATGCGCAATTTCCCGGCCATCACCTTCGAATACAAAGTCGGCGGCAAGAAATTTCAAAGCTCGCGCTACAGCGTGAAGGAGAATTTGGGGAACTTTGAAGTCCCCGAAACCCTTGCGCAGTTTCCCCGCGGCGCGGAGGTGACCGTCTTCTACAATCCAGCCGACCCGAGCAAAGCCGTAATCGAGCGCACCATGCCGGATGGCGCCTTCAAGTTCATGGTCCAGCTCTCGGCCGGTTTGGTGATCGGCACGGCGGTTCTGGTGTTTTCCGTCGGCGGCGTGCTCGAGGCGATCCGCCCGCATCTGCCCAAACCGCAAAACCTCGGTGCCGCGGCATTGCTGTTGTTCATGGGCCTGTTCGCCCTGCGCATGGGCTTTGCCCAGAAGTCGCTTGCCGAGCAGGCGGCAAAATGGCCGGTCGCCGCCGGCCGCATCGATGCGTCAGGTCTGCAGGCGCTGCGAAGCCATTCAAGCTATCAACGCTGGCGCACCGTTTTCAAATCTCGCATCGTCTACAGCTATGGCGTCGCCGGCCAGCGCTACAGCGCCGACCGCGTCACCTTCGGCGCCACGGTCACGGCTTCGCTGCCCGGCCTCGTCGGTGGCCAGGCGCGTCGCTATGTCGAGGGCAGCAAGGTCGACGTGCACTATGATCCCGCCAACCCCGGCTCGGCCGTGCTCGAATGCCGGGTGCGCGGGCTCTGGCTGCTGTGGGTCTGTTCGGCAGGATTTCTCGGCGGCGCCGCCTTCCTGGTCGGGCTGGTGTGAGGACAGGCTTTTGGCTTCGGCAACGCTCTCCCAGAGACATCTGGTGATCATTCGCAAACTGGCCTTTGTTTTCCTGGGCCTGCTCGTCCCGATCCAGTTAGCGAGCGCCAAGGAATGCTTGCTGAGCCACGCCACCTACCGCGAGCCGCGCTCGGGCGCCGTTCTGCAATTTCGGCCACTGGACAATGAGCCGGCGGCGCTGACGGCCGAGGTGTTTTCGCTGACCGTTCCCCATACCGACATCCGTCTGCCTGCCGACATCACCTGGACGAATGGCAAGAACTCGTTTCCGCTCGGCACCATCCGCCACACCTGCACCGACGACGACCGCGAAGCCGGCCTTCAGGATGGCAGCGGCCTGTGCAGGATATGGGATGGGCAGATCTATGCCTTGACCGGCGGCGGCGCCGAGCAGTTGAATTCGAGCGAAGCGACACCGGCGCCGAAAGGGCTGTTGCTGCCCGATTTCGGCGCGGCTTTCACCGAATGGGCCGATTTCGCCAACGCCAATCCCAATGGCTCGGCATGGGACGCCTTTACTTTGACAGGATGCAGCGATGAATAGCCCCATGAGATCGATCGCCTGGGGTAGTGCCCTGTTCGCATGTGTGACGATGTCGGCGGGCGCGCGTGCGGACGAGCCGGCTCCGTCGCGCCCGCCCATCGACAAATGCGTCTGGGAAAAACTGACGGACAAAACTGTCGGGCTTGCCGCCTGGGTGCAGCGCTGCGATTTCGGCTTCCGCCAGATCCACTTCGAATTCGCCAGCAATGCTCTCGCCATTAAATACAGCGATGGCGGCGCGGCCGACCCTCTTGTCGAGTTGTATGACATCAGGCCCGGCGAAACCGCCGAGGCCGCATTGCAGCGCCTGTTCCTGGAAAAGACAGACAAGGCCGTCAGCGCCCGCTGCATGCTGGCGCCTTACACGGAGGGGGCGGTGCCCGCCGGCGTCAAACGCTACACATTCAGCCCCGACGCTGCTTATGCGAAAGAGCTGGAAGCGAAGGCCGATCCCAACGAAGTCCCCGACCCACCCTGCGGCGACTGGGGCGAAATGCCCGACGGCATCCAGTATTTCGAGGTGCCAGCGGGTGAAACGCAAAAGCTGCTGTTCGTCCGCATCGGCCAGGATCAGCCGTTGTTCGATGAGCAGACGCTGCAGGTGTTGCCGAAGGGGTAGCGCCGGGGTCTCACGGACAGCTCTCTCTGAGGCTGGAGGTCAGAGAACTGTCTTCAAGGGTTCGGGAATGTAGTGGAAGCCTTCGCCGTGCTTCACGACATGGCCAAGGCCAGGCCAGGGAAAATGGTATCCCATCATCCGCGTACGGTCAGATGTCAGCATGTCGAGCATTCGAATGCGCGTTGCCGCTGCCTGCTTGGCGTCCGTATCAAAGACGAATGTCCCGCGAGGATCTTCCAGCAGCAGAACAGAGTGATGCGCGAGATCGGCGGCGTAGCAGAAGGTTTCGGAGCCGGAGGTAATCATGAACATGGAGTGTCCTACAGTATGCCCCGGCGCCGCAAGTGCCTGGACGCCAGGCAGAAATTCCTGGCCATCCTTGTAAAAGACGATCCGGTCGCGCAAAGGCAATAGGTTTCGGCGGGCAGTTTCGATAAGCGGCTTGAGTTGAGAGCCGAGCTTCACTTCGTCGGTCCAGAAGTCCAGGTCGGCTGAACTGATATAAATTTGGGCGTTTGGAAAGACCGCCTGCCCATTGATGTCGACGAGACCACCGCAATGGTCGGGGTGAGCGTGGCTGATCACCACGGCATCGATATCGCTGGGCGCGATGCCAGCTTTCACCAACGTTGAGGCTAACTTGCCGGGAAGTGGCCCAAAGCTTTTAGAAGCTCCGACCCCGGTATCAAAGACGATGAGTTTGTCGCCGGTGTTGAGAACGAGGACGTTCTGCTCGAGGACGATGTCATCGGTTGGCAAGAAATTACTCTGCAGGAGCTTGATGATCTCCCCCGGCGGAAACCCGTTGAAGCTGGCTGCGGGTTTGCCCATCGGCAGAGGTCCATCTGAGACGACCGTCGCCTCGATCGCGCCAATCATGAAACGATGGAAGGCCGGTGCTTGGGTGCCGAGAAGAGGCGCCCTTGCAGCAGCGCGGTTCGTGAGCAACGCACTGCCGATTCCGGCCGCACCCAGCCTCAAAAGTGATCGTCTATCCAATGTCGACATCGCAGGTCTCCGATTTCGTTGTTTCTGTTTGAATGTGACCGGCCTGATATCGGTTGGAACGTTTTTGCCCGGCGCGGATCCGCCTGAATATTGATCCGATAACGTTTAGGAGATAAATAGCAGAATGCGCCAGTCACTCGTAACCAATGGTTTGTAATGGATCGCTTATCCAGCATGGCTGTTTTCGTAAGGGCCGTCGAAGCCGGCTCGTTCGCCGCGGCAGCTGACGCACTCGACCTATCTGCCCCTATGGTCGGAAAACATGTCAAAATGCTCGAGGACCATCTGGGCGTCCGTCTCATTAACCGTACGACGCGCCGTCAGAGTCTCACCGAAACCGGGCAGTGCTTCTACGAGCGTTGCAAGACAGTGTTGATGGAGGTCGAAGCGGCAGAGGCATGCGCGGCAGAAAGCCGTGCGATGCCGCGCGGCCGGCTGCGTGTGAATGCACCCGTGACTTTCGGCGCTCATTGTCTCGCGCCAATCCTGCCTGAGTATCTGCGGGCCCATCCCGAGGTGTCGGTCGATCTCAGCTTGAACGATCGCATCGTGGACCTTGTCGACGAGGGCTACGATGCGGTCATCAGGGTCGGGGTCTTGTCGGACTCGACTTTGATCGCGCGTCCTCTGGCGCCTTATCGCTTGGTCGCTTGCGCCGCGCCGAGCTATCTGACTGAACGCGGCACGCCATCGTCACCCATGGATCTTGGTGATCACGAATGCCTTGGATTCGTTCATTGGGCGCCGCGCGGTTCTTGGGAATTCAAAGATGCAAATGGTGCCACGAAAACGACAGCGATTGCTGCCCGATTGACCACAAACAGCGGTCAAGCCCTCCGCGCTGCGGCACTTGCGGGCTTTGGGATTATCCTGCAGCCATTCGCGCTGGTGGCTGCGGATCTCGAAGCCGGACGGCTGGTCCAACTGCTGTGCGACTACGACCCGCCGTCGCGGCCCATCCACATTCTATTTGCGCCCGACGAGCGGCCTGGCCCAAAGCTCCGCAGCTTTGTCGATTTTATGGTGCAGCGCTTCGGATGAAATGACGGTGGCATCAACCAGCCGCCGCGGCGGCTGAAATCCAAACGGGCGGGCCCTTCAGCACGTCAACCCGATCTCACCCTTCTGCGACCCGCCGATCATATTCGTCCCGCTTGATCGCGACCCTCAAAACATTTCGGCCCGATCTTGCGACCGGGCCGATGATCTTGCGTTTCAGCGTTTCAGAATTTCTCAGCTGCACCCGCTCGTAGCGCCACAGGTGTCGCACTTCTCGCAAGTCCCGTTGCGCACCATGGTAAAATTCTGGCACTCGGAGCAGGAATTGCCGGTGTAGCCCTGGAGCAGCGATTTGGCGCGGCGGTCGTTGGCGAGTTTCTTTGCCTCGGCCGCTTCATTCGCCGCTGCGTCGGTGAACAGTGCGGCCGTGGCGTCCGAAGCAACACCCGCCGCTTCCTCGAAAGCGATGTCCTCGGCCAATTCCTTCGCCCGTTCCTCATAGTCGCGCTTGTAGGCGACCGCTTCGTCGCTGGCCGGTTTCAGCGTCAGCACGTTGGAGCCGGAGAAGGCGGTCGGCGCGGAGCGGGCAGGGGCGCCCGAGGGAGCCGCAAAACCCTTCGGATCGTTGCCGCTCACCCGCGACACCAGCTTCACCGGCGAGGCGCCGCGGGTCAGGCCCTTGGAGACCGCGTCGGTCTTGCCTTCGCTGATGCCACGGCCAAGTGCGGTGTTGGAAAAGTCCGACTGGTCGACATGGGCGAGGTCGTTGCGGCCGAGATAGGAGATCGCGAGTTCCCGGAACACGTAGTCGAGGATCGACGTCGCGCTCTTGATCGCATCATTGCCTTGCACCATGCCGGCCGGTTCGAACTTGGTGAAGGTGAAGGCGTGCACATATTCGTCGAGCGGCACGCCGTACTGCAGGCCGAGCGAGATGGCGATGGCGAAGTTGTTGAGAAGGCCACGCAGCGTCGCGCCTTCCTTGTTCATGTCGATGAAGATCTCGCCGAGACGGCCATCGTCATATTCGCCGGTGCGCAGGAAGATGGTGTTGCCACCGATCTTGGCCTTTTGGGTGTAGCCCTTGCGGCGGCCGGGCAGCTTTTCCTGCTCGCGCGAGACGCGCTCGATGATGCGCTCGACGATCCGCTCGGTGATCTGTGCGGCGCGCGCCGCCGCCGGTGCGGCGATCAGCTGCTCGATCGCCTCGTCCTCGTCGTCCTCGCCATCGGCGAGCAGCGAGGAGTTGAGCGGCTGCGACAGCTTCGAGCCGTCGCGGTAGAGCGCGTTGGCCTTCAGCGCCAGCTTCCACGACAGCATGTAGGCGCCCTTGGCGTCTTCAACCGTCGCATCGTTGGGCATGTTGATGGTCTTGGAGATGGCGCCGGAGATGAAGGGCTGTGCCGCCGCCATCATCTGGATGTGGCTGTTGATCGACAGCGACCGCTTGCCGATTTTGCCGCACGGGCTGGCGCAGTCGAACACCGCCAGGTGTTCGGCCTTGAGGAAGGGCGCGCCTTCCAGCGTCATCGCACCGCAGACATGGATGTTGGCGGCCTCGATGTCCTTCCTGGAGAAGCCCAGCGCCGGCAGCATCTCGAACGAGAAGTCGTTGAGCTGCTCGTCGGTGAAACCAAACGTCTCCTTCACCCAGTCGGCGCCGAGCGTCCACTGGTTGAAGACGAACTTGATGTCGAAGGCCGACTTTAGCGCCGCATTGAGCGCCGCGATCTTCTCGTCGGTAAACCCCTTCGCCTTGAGCGCACGCGGATTGATTGCCGGCGCCTGGTTGAGATTGCCGTGGCCGACCGCATAGGCCTCCATCTCGCCAATCTGGGCTTCGGAATAGCCGAGGGTGCGCAGCGCTTCCGGAACGGCGCGGTTGATGATCTTGAAATAGCCGCCGCCGGCCAGCTTCTTGAACTTCACCAGGGCGAAGTCGGGCTCGATGCCGGTGGTGTCGCAATCCATGACCAGGCCGATCGTGCCGGTCGGCGCGATGACGGTCGCCTGCGCATTGCGGTAGCCGTGCTCTTCGCCGAGTTCGATGGCGCGGTCCCAGGCGGCCTTGGCGTGCACCGCAAGGTCCTGCTGCTTGAGGTCGGAGGCGACCAGCGGCACCGGGTTGACGGCCAGCTTCTCATAGCCCTGCTTCTCGCCATAGGCAGCACGGCGATGGTTGCGCATCACGCGCAGCATGTTCTGCGCGTTGCGGTCGTAATCGGCAAAGGCGCCGAGTTCGGCGGCCATCTCGGCCGAGGTGGCATAGGCCGTGCCGGTCATGATCGCGGTGAGTGCGGCGCAGATGGCGCGGCCCTCGTCGGAGTCGTAGGGGATGCCCGACGTCATCAGCAGGCCGCCGATGTTGGCGTAGCCGAGGCCGAGTGTGCGGTATTCATAGGACTGCTTGGCAATCTCCTTCGACGGGAACTGCGCCATCATGACCGAGATTTCGAGAACGATGGTCCACAGCCGCACCGTGTGCTCGTAGGCCGCGATGTCGATCGTGCCGTCGGCATTGCGGTAGGGCAGAAGGTTGATCGAGGCCAGGTTGCAGGCCGTGTCGTCGAGGAACATGTATTCCGAGCACGGGTTGGACGCCCGGATCGCACCGGCCGAAGCGCAGGTGTGCCAGTCGTTCATCGTCGTGTTGAAATGCAGACCCGGATCAGCCGACGCCCAGGCGGCGTAGCCGATCTTTTCCCACAGGTCCCGCGCCTTCAGCGTCTTCAAGACCTTGCCGTCCTTGCGGGCGGTGAGGTGCCAGTCGGCATCATCTTCGACGGCGCGCAGGAAATTGTCCTTCAGCGACACCGAATTGTTGGAGTTCTGGCCCGAAACGGTGAGGTAGGCGTCCGAATCCCAGTCGGTGTCGTAGGTCTTGAACGACATCGACGTGTAGCCCTGCTTGGCGAACTGGATGACGCGGTAGATGTAGTTCTCCGGCACAGCCGACTTCTTGGCCGCCTTGATCTCGCGCTTCAGCGCGGTGTTGATCGACGGGTCGAAGCAGTCGTCGTCCTGGCCTTCGCAGTTGACGCAGGCCTTCATGATCGCTTCGAGATGCTTCTTGACGATCTTGGAGCCGGTGACCAGCGAGGCGACCTTCTGCTCTTCATTGACCTTCCAGTCGATGAATTCCTCGATATCGGGGTGGTCGGCGTCGACAATGACCATTTTGGCGGCGCGGCGCGTCGTGCCGCCCGACTTGATGGCGCCCGCCGCGCGGTCGCCGATCTTGAGGAAGCTCATAAGGCCGGACGAACGGCCGCCGCCGGACAGTTTTTCGCCTTCGCCGCGCAGCAGCGAGAAGTTGGAGCCGGTGCCCGAGCCGTACTTGAACAGGCGCGCTTCACGCACCCAAAGGTCCATGATGCCGCCCTCGTTTACGAGGTCGTCCTGCACGCCCTGGATGAAGCAGGCATGCGGCTGCGGATGTTCATAGGAGGATTTCGACTTGGTCAGCTTGCCGGTGAACGGGTCGACATAGAAGTGGCCCTGGCTCGGGCCGTCGATGCCATAGGCCCAGTGCAGGCCGGTATTGAACCATTGCGGCGAATTCGGCGCCACGCGCTGGGTGGCCAGCATGTAGGCAAGCTCGTCGCGGAAGGCGCGCGCGTCTTCCTCCGACGCCTTGAAGTAGCCGCCCTTCCAGCCCCAGTAGGTCCAGGTGCCGGCCAGCCGGTCGAAGACCTGGCGGGCGTCGATCTCGGAACCGTAGCGCTCGGCCTCCGGCAGCTTGGCTAGCTCGGCCTCATCGGCGACGGAGCGCCACAGGAAGGAGGGGACGTCGTTCTCTTCGATCTTCTTCAGTCGCGCGGGGACACCGGCCTTGCGGAAATACTTCTGCGCCAGGATGTCGGCGGCGACCTGGGAGAACTGCGCCGGCACATCGATATTGTCGAGACGGAACACCACCGAGCCATCCGGATTCTTGATCTCCGAAAGCGCCTTGCGGAATTCGATCTCCGCGTAAGCCGATTGCCCTTGCTTGGTGAAACGACGCTCGATGCGCATTGGTCCGATCCCTTTTGTCTATATATAGCGCTTTCGTCAGGGGATTTCTGCCCCCAATGCGAAACACGCATGTCCGCCGCCTGCCGGCGTTCGAAAACGGCCGGCTCTCCATTTCGCAGTCTCCGCCGGCCCTGCTGGTCAAACTCCTTGCGAAGTGCCTGTCCAACGCGCTGACGAACCCCGCGGGTCCCTCAAAACTGATTTTTTTCCGATTCCCTCACTTGAGGGAAATTCACACTATCTAGCGTCGAACTTGCCTGCAAACACTAAATATAGTGTTAACAGACAATTTATTCCAGTCCGACAATTCTCCCTATTGTCCCCAACCGCCCCACAACCCCAACGCTTCCGCCGGCCTCGTAAACGGGCGGAAATGCGGGCAAAAACGCACATAATCCGGGAAAAAGACCGGGCTCAGAACTTTCCGGTCGCACTCTCAACAGGAGCGCATGGCCTATAAAAGGCGACTCGTTTTGCGCCGTCAAGGATTCGTTTGCGTAGCTTTTGTGACCCCAACATCTTGTGTGTCACATATGTGGATAACGGGGATAGAATTGCAGCGCGGCGATCGCTTCGCCCAACCGCTGCGTCCCGAGGGATCAACCGTAATGCAGTTTCGGCTTTGGCTCGGTGCCGGTGAACTGCACCCCGACGCGGTCCTTGCGGCGCCAGCGAACCTCGCACCGATAGGCGATGCCGTCGAGCGGCACGTAGAGAAGGAAGCGATCGGGAACCCGAGCCTCGAGCGGTATCTTCAGTTCGGCACCGCTGTCGTGCTGATTGCGCAACGTGCAGCCGACCTCCGAATTCTGAATCCCGGTGATGATCGTTCCACCCTTGAGCACGCGCGGACGATGCTCGCGCTTGGGCTCGCCGGAATCTTCCGGAAGTGGGTCTACAGGGTTCACCATCGATAACACGCCAGACCGAGCGATTCCTATCCGTGAATGATTAGCAAACCATTCACGGTCCTGCATCGAAAACCGTGCGGGCGGACTTGGTGTGGAATAGACTCCTGGAGCCGGAGATCGCGGCCGATCAAGGAAATCGATGCGGATCGGCGCAGAAATAGGCGATGATCTGGCAAAGGTCGGGTTCGTTGACCATGCGCACCGCTTCCTTGGAACTGACCCATTTGCGGGTGCGCGAATTTTTTTCCTTCCAACGATCGGCGATCTTGTCGACGTGCAATGGAAACACCAGGACTTCGCACGGCACTTCTTCGCCGGAAGCCAACACCTTGGCGTAGAAATAACGACCGGCCTCAAGGTGCGACACCGTTCCGCGCAGTCCGGCTTCCTCGCCGGCCTCGCGCGCGGCAGCCTCGCAGAGCGGCTCCCTGGCTTCCGGCCAGCCCTTGGGCAACACCCAGCGGCCGGTATCACGGCTGGTGATCAGCATGATCTCGACGCCATTGTCGCCATCCCGCCAGGGCAGGGCGGCAACCTGCAAACGGCACGGCGCCGTGCCGAAGAGTCGCCGGACCCTTTCGGCCAGATGGTTGTGTGTCGTTGCCCTTGTCAACATCGGAGAAGCTAGCCCCAGCCTCCAGAATCGTTTGCCGCCTCACGAATCTTACGGCCAATTGTCAGCAATAAAAGTAAAAACTTTGGATGCACTGGCCAATTTCCGCCAACAAAGGTCGATTTCACAGGAAATCGTACCCTGTGGGCCCATTCCGAAAGCAAATGGTACCCGGTAGTGGCTACAAATTTAATAAAAACGAGCTGTCGCGAATCAGCCGGCGTGATCGTCGGCGATCGGCTTCTGATAGGTGAAGCCCATGTCCCACGGGAAATAGATCCAGGTGTCCTGGCTGACTTCGGTGACGAACGTATCGACCAGCGGCCTGCCTTTCGGCTTGGCGTAGACGGTGGCGAAATGCGCCTTCGGCATCATCGCGCGCACGATGCCCGCCGTCTTGCCGGTGTCGGTCAGGTCGTCGATGATCAGCACGCCGGCGCCGTCATCGGCCAGCAGGGCGGGGGTGATCTCCTTGAGAACCTGCAGCTGCCCCTGGCTGGTGTAGTCGTGATAGGAGGCGACGCAGACCGTCTCGATGACGCGGATGCCGAGTTCGCGCGAGATGATCGCAGCCGGAACGAGCCCGCCACGCGTGATGCAAACGATCGCTTTCCATTGCCCCTTGTTGGCACCCGCAAGCCGCCAGGCGAGCGCCCGGGCGTCACGATGGAACTGGTCCCAGGAGACCGGAAAGGCTTTTTCAGGAAGGGACATGTCGCGCACTCCGCAGCACGCGGGGATCGCGCGCAAGAAAACAGGGGAATGCGCGCGGAATTAACTGGAAAGCCTTGGCCTTGGCAAGGGCAGGGGCCAGCGATCGCTGTGGACTTAAAGCGCGTCGCGTTGAACGGATTCAAGCGACGCGCTTTAAGTTTTTGTTTTCTGCATGTCGTTCTCCCAAACCAGGGTCACTTTTGGGCGACATGCACTAACGCGACAGGAAGGCCGCCACCGGCGTCGTGCGCAGCACAGTACGCGTCACGCCGCCGAACAGAAGCTGGCGTAGCCACGAGTGGCTGTAGGCGCCGAGCACCAGCAGATCGGCGCCGGTTTCCGCGATTCTGGTCTGGATGATGTCGTCGATCGAATTGCCCCCCGATCTCTGCACCGAAACGCTGACGGTGGCGCCATGGCGCGACAGCGCGGACGCGATTTCGGCGCCGGCGGCTTCCGGGCTCTCGTCGAGCGAGTCGGGTGGGTCGATGACCAATATGTCGGTTTTCTCGGCTTCGATGATGAACGGCAGCGCGTCGAAGGCGGCGCGGGCGGCTTCCTTGCTGCCGTTCCAGGCGAGCAGCACATGCTTGAAGGTGGTGACCAGCGGGCCGGCGTGCGGCACCACCAGCACCGGCCGCCCGGCGTCATAGACCAGCGTATCGACATCCGCGCTCGGGTCGCCGCCCGTCTCGCGCTGCGCGGCGATGATCAGATCGGCGGCGCGCACGCTGGAAATGCCGGTCAGCGCGCTGTCGCCCGAAAAACTCTCCAGGCTTCGCCACTCGAAGGAAAGTCCGGAGTTCTCGATATGCCTGAGAAAAATGGCCTGCAGTTTCTCGGCCCGCTCCCGGTTCATGTCGGCCGAAACCTGAAGGAACTCGGTGTCCGGAAAGCCGGTGGCCGAGGTGTAGGGCACCGGAAGCGTTTCGGCATGGATACCGGTCAGATGGCTCTGGAACCGGTTGGCGAGCGGAACGGCGCAGTCCAGCACGCGCTCGGCGTCCTGCTCGTTTTGCAGAATGGCGACGATGGTCTTGAATCGCATGGTAATCCCCTCAGTTTACAAGCGATCGAACTCGCATGAAGGAAACGTTGCAGCGTCGCGCTTGGTTCCGGTCTGGACCAGATCAGCCGGGATTGCTGGCGAACCCGGCCACCATTGCCTCGACATCGGCACGCGCTGCATCAAGCGCTTCCTGGCTGCGGGCGCGTACGACCAGTTCGGTCCAGAATTTGCCATCGCCATATTTCGGATAGGAACCGATGATCGTGTCCGGATGCGCTTTCTGGATGTCGCCCAGCGGTCCGCCGATAAGGCCTTCGCCGAAGGGACAGTGCACGCTTGCCGACAGCATCCGGGTGCCGGCCTTCAGCGTCGGCACGACATTGTCGAGCATCGCCTGGAAGATCGACGGGACACCCGCCATGACATGGACGTTGCCGATGCGGAATCCGGGCGCAACGGACACCGGGTTGTCGATGAGATCGGCGCCGCGCGGCATCCGCGCCATGCGTTTGCGGGCCTCGGTGTATTCGATGCCGCGCGCGGCATAGCTTGCCTCGAGCATTGCATAGGCCTTGGCATCGTATTCGCAAGGCACGCCGAAGGCCTTGGAAATGGAATCGGCCGTGATGTCGTCATGCGTCGGGCCAATGCCGCCGGTGGTGAACACATAGGTGTAGCGCGCGCGCACCGCATTCACCGCCGCGACGATCTCGTCTTCCTCGTCCGGAACGATGCGCACTTCCTTCAGGTCGATGCCGATCGCCGTCATGATATCGGCGAGATGGCCGATGTTCTTGTCCTTGGTGCGGCCGGACAGGATCTCGTCACCGATGACGAGCATGGCGGCGGTTACGATTTCGGGCATGGAAGGCTCCGGCAAGACGAGTCGCCTCAGATAGCGCGGCGCGGCAGCAGCCGCAATGCCGGCTGGGCGGCGAACAATCTGTGCCGATATGCGAGATATCCATCGAACCAGGCCCGGTTTCGATGCAAGGTTGCAGCGGCACCGGATGCGGCTAAGCTCAAGCCGGTTCTGGTGCGGGTGAACAATGCTCCTGTCGTTTCTGTCATGGCTGCTGGCCGGACTTTTGTTGCTGGCGGTCCTGGGGATCACCAGTCTGGTGCTGGCGACGCTGTGGATCGCGGCCAAGGCCGAAAGGCTGGTGCCGCCGGTCGGAAAATTCATCGAGGTAGATGGCAACCGCATCCACTATGTCGACCAGGGCGAGGGGCTGCCGATCGTCTTCCTGCACGGGCTTGGCGCCCAGCTCCACCATTTCCGGCGCACGCTGTTCGGGCGGCTAGGTGCGGGCTACCGGTTGATCGCGCTCGATCGACCGGGCGCGGGCTATTCGGTGCGGGCGAGCGGGGCGACGGGGCGGCTGCCCGAACAGGCCGAGATCGTGCGACGCTTCATTGAAGCTCTCGGGCTGGAAAAGCCGCTGGTGGTCGGTCATTCCCTGGGTGGTGCCATCGCGCTGACCCTGGCGGTGGAACATCCCGAGGCGATTTCCGGCATCGCTCTCCTGGCGCCATTGACCCATATGGAGGCTGGCGGGCGCGAAAAGTTCGGCTCACTCTATATTCCGTCACGCCTGTGGCGCTGGATCATGAGCTACACGGTGGCGATACCGACAAGTCTCCGATATGCGCGGCCGACAATGGAGTTCATCTTCGCGCCGCAAGTTCTGCCCTGCGATTACATGGTCGGAGGCGGCGGCTGGCTCGGGCTCAGGCCGGCCCATTTCTATGCCATGTCCTCCGATGTCGTGGCGATCGAGCGCGACCTCGGCCGCATCGAGAAGCGCTACGGCGAAATCGCCATGCCGGCATTCTGTTCGGCGATGCCGATCGCGTCACCACCTTCCACACCCAGGGCGCGCCGATGAGGTCCAGGATCGAGGGGCTCGATTTCGAATTGGTCGAGGGCATGGGGCACATGCCGCAATTCGTCGCGCCGGAGCGGATCGTCGCCTTCATCGAGCGCGTCGCCAATCGAGCCTTCGCCGGTCGGGCATCACCGCCGGCTCACGACAATTTCACTGAACCATCAGGCTGATTGCCGGTTTTACCCGTGTCGCACCCAAGGCGGCAAAGACACGGAGCAGTTCAATGGTCACGAAACTTCTGACAGCATCCGTCCTGACGATCGGTCTTGCCACATCGGCTATGGCGCAGTCGTCGGACAGCACCTATTCCAACAATCACGACTGGTGGCCGTTCGGCAATGCAAACCATACAAGCGTCGATACCACCACCACCGGAAGCATCTACGGCGACCGCTCAGGATTGAACACCCTGGGCAATACCGGACCGATCGGCCCTTGTGCCTACGACACCGCCGGTCCCGATGCGAATGCCCAAGGGAACGTGAACGATCAGTACTGCGGCAAATAGTCGGAGCACGATCCCGAAAAGCGAGTCATCGGTTTTCGGAAAAGATCACGCTCAAAAAGACAAAGCCGCAGGGCAGCCGCCGGCTGCGGGACGTCTTCTCTCCGGACGTCTGCAGTCGGCGCCCTGCCTGTCCGATTACTGAGACCAGGATACAAGAATTTACTCGGAGACTTCTGTCTGCGGGCGGTCCCGGCCGTCGGCCAGTTCGTCGTGCCATTTGCCTTCGGCATCCTCGTACTGGATGCCGTCCGTAGCCCCGGCGACCTGTTGCTCGGCCGAAGCGATTTCGGCGGCGCGCAACGCGTCCTGATGCGTGGGAAACGTCTCCGAGAAGGTCGCACCGACCTTATAGGCCCAGCCGCCGTCATGCTCGACGATCTTGTAAGTCAGCTTCGCCATCAAAACCTCCAGTTGAAAGGTCCGTCTGCTCAATGCAGCCGGCCATCGGGCAGTCTGTCGTCGGGCACCAGCACTTCCGATTCCTTGGCGGCTTCAATCAGTGCCCGGCGCGCATCTGCTGTCGAACGATAACCTTCCAGCACTTTGAGGCAAGTGTCGAGGGCATCACGATGGCGCGGGCCGCGATTGAGCGGCCAAACGGTCATCAGGCACTCCGCCGCTTCCTGGGCGCTGCGGATATGACGATATTTACCGACGTGGCCAAGTTCGACGACGACCGGCACTTCAAAAGGTTTGTTGTCCATCATGGCCGCAACGCAAAGCAGCCAATTTGGTTGCAACCATGTCCTTGAGCCTGCGCCCAAAAGTCGCGTCGCGTTTGCGACACGCTCTAGGTCCTTGTTTGACACATGTCGTCATTCCAAACCGGATCCAATTTTGGATGACATGCACGGGCGTCTCAGTAGCCGCAATCGTTGCGCAACCAGCGTGCATTTGCCCATCCGGTCCTGCCGCCGATCTCGACCTGATACCAGTTGCCGCGGCGGTCGAAGATCTCGGTGTGATCGCCATTGAACAGCTGGCCGATCATCCGCGACGACGAGTTCGGCCGTGTCCGCACGGCAAGAAAGCCGCTGCCGATCGCCAGATTGTAGCGGCCGGACAGGCCGTGCACCGTGCCCTCGCAATATTGCGCGCTGGCCGGTGTCGACGCGCCGATCCAAAGTCCGGCCACAGCTGTCAGTGCTGCAACAGGCAAGAATGCCCTGAACGACATGATTTCCTCCCAAGCCGGCCGCGCCCGCCGCAGCCTCACCCAAGGTAACAGTTCGCGGACAGAATTGAAGCCAAGCTGTGGCAAACTGTCCAGAACTGCGGGCCGCGCCGGGATCAGGAGAAGGGATCGATCAGCCCGCCGCCTTCATCCAGTGCTGCATCGTCGTCACCGAACGGGCAAGCTGCGGCGCCGGGTGGATTGTCTCGCTGAACGTGGCCGCCGCCCGCCATCCCCAGCGCGGATCAGCCAGGAAGGCGCGCGCCAGCGCCACGATGTCGGCGCGGCCCTCGGCGACGATCGCTTCGGCCTGCTTCGGGTCGTCGATCAGGCCAACCGCGCGTGTCGCAATGCCGGCACCCTTTCGTACGGCTTCCGCCAGATGCACCTGGTAGCCCGGTCCGGTGGGCAATTTCTGCAACGGCGAATTGCCGCCGCTCGAGCAGCAGAGATAGGCGACGCCGACCTCCTTGAGGGCTTTCGCGACTTCGATCGCATCCTCGATGTCGAAGCCGCCATCGACCCAGTCCTTTACCGACAGCCGCGCGCCGAGCATCAGATTTGGCGTTGCCTTCCGCACTGCCTTGGCGATCTCGACGGCAAGACGCATGCGGTTTTCCAGCGAGCCGCCCCAGCGGTCCGTGCGCTGGTTGGACAGTGGCGACAGGAACTGGAAGATCAGATAGCCGTGTGCTGCGTGCAGTTCGAGGAAATCGAAGCCGGCGCGTTCGGCCCGCCTTGCCGCCTCGGCGAAGCTTTCGATGAGCTGCAGGATTTCTTCATCCTCCAGCGCGCGCGGCACGTTCCAGCCGGTGTCGTAGGCGATGGCCGAGGCCGACACCGTCTGCCAGGGATCCTCGTTTGGCTGCAGCGGCCCGCCGCCCTCCCACGGCTTGCGGTTGGAGGCCTTGCGGCCGGCATGGGCAAGCTGCGAGCCGAACTTCGTGCCGGCAGCGGCGACGCGTCTGGCTGCATCCAGCGTGCGGCGGGCGGCCGCCTCATTGTCTTCGGAATAAAGGCCGAGGCATCCATGCGTGATACGCCCGCGCCGTTCGACATCGGTCATCTCGACCATGACCATGCCGGCGCCGGACATGGCAAGGTTCATCCAGTGGTAGAGGTGCCAGTCGCTGGCTGAGCCGTCTTCGGCGGAATACTGGCACATCGGTGCGACGGCGATGCGATTGGGGAAGGTGAGGCCGTCGAGGGTGATTGGCTGAAAAAGCGATGCGGTCATGCGAAAGGGCTCCGGGAGGGGTAAACCGCTATCTAGGTAGTGGATCGAAGGCGCGCCAGACACGAGAAGGTGACACTGCCTCTTTGGACCGATTGCCTGCATTGCGCAAATGCCGGTTCGCGGCTACGCCTCGACCTGGTAGCATGGAGACCACGATGGAAGATCGCATTCGCATCCGTTCGGAGGAAATCCTCTCGGACGACTGGGCTGTCCTGAAGAAGACCGTCCTCGACTACCGCCGGCGTGACGGACAGTGGGAAACGCAGGTCCGCCAGACCTATGATCGCGGCGACGGCGCGGTGATCCTGCCTTACGATCCCTCGCGCTCGACCGTGCTTCTGGTGCGCCAGTTCCGCTATCCCGCCTACGTCACCGGCCACCGCGAGCCGCTGATCGAGGCCTGTGCCGGCCTGTTGGACGAAAATGATCCGGAAACCTGCATCCGCAAGGAGGCCGAGGAAGAGCTGGGCTACCGACTGCAGAACGTGGAACGGCTGTTTTCACCCTATATGAGCCCGGGCAGCGTCACCGAACGGCTCTGGTTCTTCATCGCCCGCTATTCGCCTGCCGACCGCATCTCGGCCGGCGGCGGCGCGCCGGAAGAGGGCGAAGACATCGAAGTGCTGGAGATGCCGCTCGACGAAGCACTGGCCGGCATTGCCGATGGCCGTATCATCGACGCCAAGACGATTATCCTGATCCAACATCTGAAGCTGAATTCGATCCCTGCTTGATCGATTTCCGGCGCTTGCATCCTGTCGAAAGGCTGGCTCTCGAATAGATGGCCGAATAGGGGCGGTTGGCCGTGGGATATTCAGCGTTCGCGCGCCCGGCGCGCGGAGGCCGGCCCGGGGCCGCGCATATAGTGAAGTTCCGGCCGGTAACGCGGTGCAACGAATTCGCGGAAGGCTGATGCCAACCGAGTGATCAAGGCCAAACGTCCCATGACCCAATCTCGGTAAGACACTGCGGGAGGCCGTTCGTTTCCGAATTTTGGCTGTGCTATCCACATGACGGCAAAGTCCGTGACGTTGAAGCCGACGCCGATACGGTCTCGCGTGAGGGACCGCTTGAACAAAAGACCGAATCGGATTGGATCGCCGTCAGAAATTCCCATGAGGTCTCTGACGACAAGAGGGCTACCCCCAGGGCCGTGACCAGGAACACTGCGGGAAGGCCGAACAGAAGCTTGCGCGACATCATTGTCCCAACCTCACACGCCGGTGTCGATGTGGAACAGCGTCTTGCGCCCGGCATGTCTGAAGCTGTCGGAGCAAGAACCGTGCCACGCCTGCGCCCGCGCGCGATTCCGGCCGGACCAATCCTGGCCGACGGCCGCCCAAACTGATGCACGCAGATGTCCCGTAATGGGTCATTTGCGCTTGGCACCAGATTTGCACTGTCAGCAATGCCGGGTGTTGGGGCCGGCATTGGGGTGGGTGGGGGCCTCGCCGCTTCGCAAATGGAGCGGCGAGGCTTTTCATTCTGCTATCAGCCTTCAGGCGGCTCGACAGCCGATCGGGGTGACGAGAGGCCGCCGAGCCTAGCCGGCTTGGGGCTTCTTGTTGGGGCAAGCCGGCTGAAGCCAACCTAATATTAGCTACCCTGCAACAGAAGCCTGTTCGGATGTTTTCCCCTGCTAATGGCCGCTGTGCCGCAATTCCACAAAGCTGGATGTCCAGGCGCTGATCGACAGGTCGGCCCGGATCGCGAGTCGATGCATTGGGAAACTGGTGCGGGACGTGTTTGACGATTTCAACGAGTGGCGCGGAGCCTGGATTTTTGCCGTTTGGATCATGCCGACTATGCGGTGGGACACGACCCGGGCGGGGCGGCCCAGCGGCCTGGTTGCTAGTTGTGACCGGCAGCTAGGCGGCTGGGCCTGACCGGCGGGGCGGGTTGGGGCGGCGCCGGCTGGCGACGATATATATGCTACTGCTAATATAAGAGGAACACACCCATATGAACGAAGGAAGTAGCAAAAGGTGGAAGCACAAACCGGCCGCAACCGAGCGTTCTCGATAAGCCGCATTGCCGGACCGTGCTGGACCACCAAAGACAGGCCAAAGCGCTGGCGGCGGCAAGGGAGATCGGCGACAAGGTGAGGATCGAGGAGATCGCGCCGAAGGTGAAGTGCTGACGGGAGTGCATTCTTCCCGGGGCGGCCCAGCGACTTGCTAGGGGACTAGCAGCGGTGGCCGCTGGGCCTAACCAGTCCGGGCTCGAGGAGGCGCTGTGCTGGCTGACCCGAAGCATGCGCTCGCGCTAATGCAAGAACCAGAGCGCATCCGCATGAAGGGCTACCACCGAAAGGTTGAAGCGCGCTGCTGCCGACGGAGTGTGAGGGACGAACCCCGAATGCAAGATGGCTCTATGAGGTACACCCGGATGAGGTACAGCCGTGCCTCACATGGCGAGCCTTTTAAACCCGCTCACGGAACAAGAGAGCGGTGATCCGGTTTCAGGGGGATGGGAGGAAGTGGACATGCCAAGCAAAGTCAACGATCCGCCACCGAAGCCTGACACGAAGAAGTCACCCCGTCGTCCCGACAAGGAAGCATCGCCGGAGCCTGAACATGTCGATCCTCCACCGCGAGACGTGCGAGAGGCACCGGCACCAAATCCAAATGGCGATAAGAATTCCTGATCGCAGGGGCGTGACGAAGGGTCCGCTGCCTGACCGTGGCGGGCTTCTTGATTGAGCGCTGATTTCAACATGGTGCGGACGACGGGAATCGAACCCGTACGATCAGAGATCGAGGGATTTTAAGTCCTTTGAGGCTTTGCGCGTTGCTGGTAGGCTGCCAGAGCGGCAAGTAAAGGGAAGGGGAAAGCTTATGATCAGTCGCAGTTCGTTCTATCGCGCGGTCGCCATCTGTGGCTTGCTCGCGATCTCTTCGGTGGCCGGCGACGGCTTTGACGGCATTTTGGGCTTTCGCCTCGTCAACCCGGCGGCGGAAGCAAAGACGGTGGTGATCCAGAGGACGACCATCTACATCACGACCCTGCCCAAAGGATGTGTGAAGACCACCTACAGCGGTGGCGCCGTGGTCTGGAAATGCGGGACGAAGTATTACCAGCCCTACAAGAACCGCTACGTGCTGGTTTATATCAAGTAAGGGCGCTGGCCTCACCGCAGAGTCCCCGAACAGCCTTTTCGCCAAGCCGCTGGCGTGACACTGCGCGCTGGCAGCCGTTCGGCTGCGGTCCCTGGTTCGTCCGAGCGAGCCTTTTTGCCTGGAGGCGCGGCAGCCAAGAGTGGTGCGGACGACGGGAATCGAACCCGTACGATCAGAGATCGAGGGATTTTAAGTCTCTTTTTCTGCGGTGTTTCTCGCTCAATATCCTGAAAAACCAGGACGTCGAGCTGATGGTGAAGTCTGGTTTTCTCCCACATTTGTGGGAAATCCCCACGATATTCCCACGCAATCAAGTGTGCGAGCATGCTCCCTCGCTCTTTGCAAAATCCCACACCACGGGTACATGTGCGGGCACTGCGGGCGTGGTGAAATTGGTATACACACCGGACTTAAAATCCGGAGGCTTCGGCCATGCGGGTTCAAGTCCCGCCGCCCGCACCATGCTTCCCATAGGATCGCATCACCGCACGGAGGCAATTCAAGCATGCTAGGCGACCAACGGCAGCACCTTGACGGGGATGTATCTTGATGAAGTTCAGCTTAGACACGCTTGAGACGGGAAGTGACGAGTACCTGACAGACAATCACACGGCCCAGTTTGCCGCCAATCCTCACTACGATGAGGTCTACATTCGATGGAACAAGCTGTTCGCGAAGGCTGATGCCCGTAAACTGAAGGTCATCCGGTCTGTATACAGCGTCCAGATATGGTGCGACATAACGCGCGCGGCAGTCAATTCCATCGTGCAACTTCCTAACATTAGGGCACTTCATCTGCTGGGTATTTCTCGGGCCGGCCGCCTCGACGGCTTTAGAACCGCCGAAGCTCTTGAGGAGTTTAGCTGTCAGTGGGGCGTAAGCAGCAGTGATCTGCTCCAGATTGCACAGCTTCCAATTGTCAGAAAACTCACCGCGCATGGGGCGCGCATTACGGAAGAATCGCTTGCAGCGCTCCTCGGCAATCCATCGCTGACCGAACTGGACTTTGAGGAGTCAAAGTTCTCCGACGATTTTGCGCGGATGGTCTCGCAGTAGAAGGCAATCACAGCTTTGGAGCTTGGCGCCACAGACATCACGGCAGTTGGCCTGCAGGCGATCTGCACGATGTCGCAGCTGCGTTGGCTCGACATATGGTCAACGGATATCGTTGAGCACGATCTCAAAATTCTGTCACAGCTCCCGAACCTTGAATATTTGTCCATCGGCGGTCACGAAGGCCAAACAACCTTTACCGCTGCGGGAACTCTGGCAACGCTATACGAAATCCCGTCTTTGAAAACAGTTTGGTTAGACGGATTGCATGTTACCAAGCAGGACTTTGGAAAACTCAACGAACGGTTCGAAAAAGTCTGGGTGTCATCGGTTCTCGACGGCTAGACCGACGTCCCACAGGTGCCAGGTCCGCTCCCGACCCCCTCTGCCAACGCTAAGCGCATTCCCACAAGATTTCCCACATTTTCTCTTTTCGTGGGCATCAGTACCGGGAGTGGGAAGATCGCCTCAATGGAGGAAACATAGCGGCGCGATTTCAATAAGTTGGCACGGCAAAATCAAAGGTTGAACCCCCTCGCAACTCAGGAGTGTACAGAGGCGGGGTGGGGGTGCCGAGATAAACCATTGAAAACATTGCTATGGACGCAAGAGATGTTTTAAGTCCCTTGCGTCTACCAATTCCGCCACGTCCGCAGGCCGCGATTACAAGCACTTAAGCGAACATAGGTCCAGCCATTCAAGCCCGCTTGGCACCGGATTGGCACTGAAAGGCCGGATTACTGTTCTGCGCCCATCCTCATCGCGGTTTCAATCGCCGCTGCAACACCTTCGTCCGACCGTGTGAACAGATGGCGTGGACTGACAGCGTGACCACAGGTGACGCATGCCCTAGGCGACGGCTGATTGCAACCACATCTGAGCCTGCTGGCGATCAACGCGGAAGCATGGGGTGTAAGGTCGTGGAACCGCACCTTGGCTGGGCATGCGCCACGTTCCCAAGCAAAGACGAGTGCGAAGCCGGAAGCGAGCACCGCGGCGACGAGCTGGACGAACCGCACGACAAGGATGCAGACCGAGCCATCACTCGGCCGGACCGTAGACCGATCAGCGGCTCACGATGAAGGTCGATAATACCGCGTGGATCGAGGATGGCGAACAGGGCGCTGGGGAGATGCCCGAGGAATGATGGAGGGTGGACGGAATCTGAATTTCGACCCAGTTTGAGACATTCCCGCTGTCCCTGGTGGCGGGTTTCTCACCGGTGCCCACATCCCTCCGGTGAAGCTGTCCGAATCGGCGATCTGCAAAACGTTAAGTGGGTCCGAATCGTACTTGGCGCCGAACCAACCTTCATACTCAATGCGGATCCAAAACTGGGCCTGCGGTTTCCAAAAGCTTTGCCGCGGATCGCTGTGCGTCATCCCAAACGAGCAGGTCGTCTTATCGCCGTTTTGGAGGAGTGGAATTTCCGTCGACTGGGTGAAACACGCCAGCCACCGCTTTTTGGCATCCTCATTGGCACCGACTCCGAGCGCCGCTTTGAGGCCGGCCTGGTCGTGAACGATCAGGCGGATATTTTTCGCGGGAATTGATCCAGAGTTCAGCACCACGAGATTGTAGGCAATCCCATCGTTTCCGCCGCTGTGAGTTTTGACCGCGGCCGTTACGATCGGGCGAAATTGTCGCCTCCAGAAGTAGACGGACATGCCAAGTGCAACCAGAGATACGGCCAGAGCGGCAAGCGCCAATAAGGTGTCCAAGTTCGTTCTCCTTCTCGTCTTGGCCCGCCTGGCTAACGACGGCGGGCCTCTTCAAGGCGGAAACACGAGGTACGTCCCTCGTGGTACTTGAACAAATCCTGGTCAACCTCTCCTCCGGTCAACCAGCTTTGAGCGTTTCCCTGAAGCGGGCCGCTGCTGATGGAGTGCAGGGAAGAACGCGAAATGCAAGATGGCTCTATGAGGTACAGCCGGATGAGGTACACCGCGCCGCCAACGGCCCGCCTCAAGGTGGCGGGCTTTTGATTTGGCACCGCAATTGGCACCGGAAGAGCAGGCAAGGGTAGGGATCGATAGATATGTCGGGCTCAGGTCGCGCCTGCAAAGCCGGGAAAACAAGGCTGGCCAAGACTGCGAAGGACGCGTCTGGGCGGCCTGGCTCGCATCTAAGATCCCTTGCCTCTACCAATTCCACCACTTCCGCAGGCCAGCCTTTTTCAGATGTCAGGATGCGGGCCGTCAAGTCGTGTTCCTGGTCAAGTCTGAATACGGAAGCCAGACCGGGCGGTTTGATCGTACTGGTGCGATCACGGAATTATGCGCGCCGGAGGTACTGGTATGATACCACTCGGCGGATCAAACCCGCCCAGGCCGGCGCTTCTCAGCCCAACCCATCACCCCGCCCAACTGGGGGCGTCGGCCGCCCCTTCCACCAAACGAGCTTCTTGAGCCACGGTCTTGGCCGGGTCGCGCCAGGCCGCTGGCGAGGCTCAGAACTTGTAGCTCAAATTTATGCCCACCGTGTTCAGCTTCACATCCTGGTCGCGGTCGGTGAAATCGCCGGACGCGTCAAAGTGCTCCGAGCCGAAATCATAGTAGCGATACTGCGCTCCGACGACGAACTTGTCGGTAAGCGCGTAGTCGACGCCGGCACCCACGGCCCAGCCGACACTCGTGCGTGAGCTGTCGAACGCCGTGGCCGTCGCTTGCGACGTTTCGATGCCGGCAAAGGCGATGCCGCCGATGCCGTAGACCAGCAGCCGGTCCATTGCGTAGCCGGCCTTGGCGTTGATTGATCCGAACCATTTGACGTCGGTGCCGAAAGTGTTTCCCGGCTCCGCCTCGGTCGTGCCGTCGACCGAGGAATAGTTGAGGTCGGCCTCGGCGCCGATCACTGCCTGGTCGAACTGCCACAGGCCGGCGATATGGCCGCCGACAAAACCGCCGTCGATATCGGGCGAGACGGAAAATGGCTCGCCCCCCGTCCCGTTGATATCGGACTGGCCCCAGCCATATCCAGCCTGCAAGCCGGCGTAGTAGCCGGTCCAGTCGAAGCCGGGCGAGGTCATCGGGACGTCGACGGTGGGGTCGGCTGCGGAAGCCGGCACGGCCAGGGCAGCGAGAAAACCGGCAGTTGCGACCATCAGGCGACGCACATCGAACTCCCCGAAATGACGAATTCAGAAAGGCCCTTTCCGGGAGGGTAACCCGATTTACGACAAAACGGAATCCTATTCTGGCCGATGCCGGTCGCAAGCCCGGTGCCGCCAGGCCGGAGACAAGCGGCATTGCCGCGGCAGCGTCGCCGTGCAAGATCGGCGGTTTGTGGAGAAAATTCCCGATGCGCGTCCTGTTTGGCCCGATCGCTGCAACAGCCGTCGTGCTGCTCGCCTGCGGCCTCGCCATGGCCGAGCCGTTGACGCTGGCCATCGCCAAGGCCGTGGTGGTACCCGATCTGGCACCAGGACAAGTGGCGCTCAACCTCAAGATGACGCCGGATAGTGGGCGGGCATTCGCCGCTTTCACAAAGGCGAATGTCGGGAAGACGATTGATCTCAGCGTCGGCGGCAACGTCGTGATGTCGCCGCGGCTGGTCGAACCCATCCTCGGCGGCGAGGTCATGATCAGCGGCAGGGTCGCCAAGGGCGAACTCAGGCGTCTCGCCGAACAAATTTCGGCCGGAAAGGCGAAAGTCACGGTCGACGTCAGCGCGCAGTAGCCTTCGTGAAAGGCCGGACAGCCTTTGTAATGGCGCGACAGGTCCCAGTTTGATGCTGGTCAAAACCACACTGGCTTGGCACAGTCGGGCAAACAGGAGTCTTTCATGGCCAAGAAGCCATCGGCGCATGCGACGAAACCGAAACCCTGGACCGAGATGGCGACGCAGCTGGTCGATGTCGCCATGGGGCGCAAACCCGCCGATCTCGTCATCCGCAACGGCCGCTGGGTGAACGTCCATTCTGGCGAGATCATCGCCGGGACCGACATCGCCATTGCCGGCGGGCGCTTCGCCTATTGCGGGCCGAACGCCAGCCATGCCATCGGCCAGGGCACAAAGGTGGTCGACGCCGGCGGGCGCTATCTGGTTCCCGGCCTTTGCGACGCGCATATGCATGTCGAGAGCGGCATGGTGACGGTCACGGAGTTCTGCCGCGCCGTCATTCCGCACGGCACCACCTCGATGTTCATCGATCCGCACGAGATCGCCAATGTGCTGGGCCTGCCCGGCGTGCGGCTGATGCATGACGAAGCCGTCGCGATGCCGGTCAATGTGCATGTGCAGATGCCGTCCTGCGTGCCTTCGGCACCAGGGCTGGAACATGCCGGCGCCGAGCTGACGGTCGCCGATGTCGCCGAAGCGATGACTTGGGAAAACATCATCGGGCTGGGCGAAGTGATGAATTTCCCCGGTGTCGCCGCCAACGACCCGGTCATGTCTGGCGAGATCGCGGCGACGGTGAAAGCGGGGAAAACGGTTGGCGGACATTATGCCTCGCGCGATCTCGGCCTGCCGTTCCACGGCTACGTCGCCGGCGGGCCGGAAGACGACCACGAGGGCACGCGGGCCGAGGATGCCATTGCGCGCGTGCGCCAGGGCATGAAGGCGATGCTGCGGCTGGGCTCGGCCTGGTATGATGTCGCCTCGCAGATCAAGGCGGTGACCGAGAGCGGCATCGATCCGCGCAACTTCATCCTGTGCACGGACGACAGCCATTCCGGTACGCTGGTCCATGAAGGCCATATGGACCGGGTGGTGCGGCACGCAATCCAACAAGGGTTGAAGCCTGTAACGGCAATCCAGATGGCGACGCTCAACACCGCCCAGCATTTCAAGCTCGAACGCGAGATCGGCTCGATCGCGCCGGGGCGGCTGGCCGACCTGCTGATCGTCTCGGATCTCTCCGCGATGACCATCGATGAGGTCTATGCGCGTGGCGTCAGGCTGGCCAAAGGCGGCAAGCTCGAAATCGACATTCCGGCCTATGACTACCCGAAGACGGCCAAGAACACCGTCAAGCTCGGCAAGAAACTCAAGGCCGGCGACTTCGACATCGCGGCTCCCAAGGGCGCCAACGAGGTGCGCGTACGCGTCATCGGCGTCATCGAGAATCAGGCGCCGACGCGGGCATTGGAGGCCGATCTGCCGGTCGAGGACGGGCTGGTCGCCATGGACCGCCGCAACGATATCTGCCAGATCGCACTGGTCGAGCGCCACAAGGGCACAGGCGGCGTCACCAACGCCTTCGTCTCCGGCTTCGGCTACATGGGCGATTGCGCCATGGCCTCCAGCGTGGCGCACGATTCGCACCACATCATCGTCGTCGGCACCAACAAGCAGGACATGGCGCTGGCCGTGAACCGACTGGGCGAGGTCGGCGGCGGCGTTGTGCTGTTCTCCAAGGGCAAGGAACTGGCGCTCGTCGAAATGCCGATCGCGGGGCTGATGTCGGACGAGCGGGCGGAAATCGTCGCCGCCAAGGCCGAGAAGCTGACCGATGCGATGCGCAAGATGGGCTGTTCGTTGAACAACGCCTATATGCAGCACTCGCTGCTGGCACTGGTCGTCATTCCGGAACTGAGGATTTCCGACGTCGGGCTGATCGATGTGACGACGTTCCAGAAGGTCGATCTTTTCGTCTGAGATCAGCCGTCGGCGCTCGGCTGATCACCCGCCAGCGCCGACGGTCAGCACCCTGAACGGCGTGGTGATCACGACCTCGGCGACCGAGCCGACGGCCTTGCCTATACCCTGGCCGATGTTATCGAACCGCACCGCGTCGGGCTCGTCCGCTCGTAGAGCGGCCGGTGTGCGCAGCCGGTCGCCGAGCAGTTGCACCAGGATCGGGTTGTCGGCGAATTTGGCATGGTTCAAACGGTCGCCGCTCTTGGTCTTGGTCAGGTCCACCACGACCACGCCATAGCTGGCAAGGTCGGCGGCATTGCTGTAATCGCCAACGCGCGGCTTATCGCCAGAGATCAGGGAAGACAGCTTGAGCGCGCGGTCGTCGCCCGAGAGCAGGATGGCGAACGGCTTGTCCGGCTTGCCGTAGCGGATCATCTGCTTCTTGAACACATCGACATCGATGTCCGGTGAGGCCAGGATGACATAGCCGAGCTTGCCGCCGAGATCGCGATCGCCGGTGATGGCGAGCTGCCGCAGCGCTTCCATCGTCACCCAGGTTCCCATCGAGTGAGCGATGATGTCGATGCTCTCGACCCGCGTCTTGGCCAGCATCCTGAGCGTCGCCTCGAGGTCGTCGCGCGCCGCGTTGGCGCTTTCCTTGTCGTAGATATAACCGGTCGTCTTGCCGCTTGACGCCCAGGAAAACAGCACCGGAGTGCCGGGATATTTCGTGTCGTGGGCAATCTGCGTCAGCCGATAGATGCCGTCGTCGAAACCGTTGTTGAAGCCGTGCACGAAAACCAGCGCACGTCCGCCGCTCATGGCGATGTCGGCGCCGACCGCCTTGGCGAATTGCGGCGCGCCTTCATAGAAGGTCACGTCCTTAGCGGTGAAATCCTTGGCCGGATTGCTGTTTGCGGATCCCTTGACCCGCTCGATGGCGCCGAGCTGATGGCTTTTGGGAACGGTCACGTCGACCCGGGCAAAGCTGGTGGTCAGCGAACGGTCGCCGTCGTAGACCTGTCGCGGGTTCTTTGTTGCCCTCTGCCGGGTGGTGGCAACGAAGATCTCATGCGTCGCAGCGATGTCGGAAGCGGGCACCGTGATCGTCGTCTTGTTGAGCAGATCATGGGTTTTCTGGCCGGCGCAGCCGGTGACAGCCAGCGCGAATGCGACGACAAGGTAGCTCTTCGAACGCACGGTCACACGCCGGCTCCGCAAAGGGGGACATCAAACGCATGACGTCGCTGGATATTCCGATAAGGCCAGAGGCCGGCGCGGTCCAGTTCAAAGTGAGCCTAGACGTCTGCAATGCTGAACAGGCACGGCAAAATCGGGGGATTTCGCCTATTGCCCGAGCAGGCCGATGCGATCGGTCACGTCGCGATCGCTGGCAAAACCGTCATCGTCGCGCAGCCGCTGACCGATCATCTTCACCAGTTCGGGATTGTCGGCGAATTTGGTGTGGTTGAAGCTATCGCTTCCCTTGACCTTTGAAAGGTCGACCACGGTCACGCCGTAGGAGGCAAGATCGGCTGCATCCTTGTAGTCGCCGACGCGTGGCCGCGAGCCGGCAATCAGGCCTGAGAGCCTGAGCGCCCGATCGTCGTCGGAGAGCAGCAGGATGAACGGCTTGTCAGGCTTGCCGTAGCGTCGCATCTGGCTCTTGAACACATCGACATCGATGTCGGGCGAGGCCAGCACCACGTCGCCGAGCTTGCCGCCGAGATCGCGGTCGCCGCTGATTGCCATCTGGCGCAGCGTTTCCATCGTCACCCAGGTGCCCATCGAATGGGCGACGATGTCGATGCGCCGCGCTCCGGACTGCTCCAGCATCCTCAAGGTCACTTCGAGCTGGTCGCGGGCCGCGCTGGCGCTTTCCTTGTCATAGACATAGTCGGTGGTCTTGGCGCCGGAGGCCCAGGAAAATAGCACCGGCGTGCCCGGATAGCCGGAATCATGGACGATCTGCGTCAAGCGGTAGACGGCATCATCGAAGCCGGTGTTGTAGCCATGAACGAAGACCATGACGCGGCCGCCCCGCGCCGCGATGTCAGCGTCGAGCGCGCTGGAGAACTTCGGCTGCGCGTCGTAGCCGACGACTTCGGACGCCATGAAATATTTCGCCGGGTCGTCGGATTTGCCGCGCGACCGGCGCTCGATCTGGCCGGTCTGGTGGGAACCTGGCACCGTGACGGTGACGCGGGCGTAATTCAGCGTGGCCGAGCGCTCGCCGTCGAAGACCTTGTTGGGATCGTCGGATTTCTTGCGCGTCGTCGCGATGAAGATGCTGTGGTTGCCGGCGATCTCCGTCACCGGCGTCGCGACGATGGCGCTGCCAAGCAGTTCCTGTGTTTGCGTGCCGGCGCAGCCGGCGACGAGCAAGATAAGGACAACGGCAAAGATATTCTTCAAAGGCACTCAGAAATTCCAACTCCGGCCAAAAGGCCTGCCTACCCCCGCGACATCCCGGACAGCCAGAGTGCGGCAGAACTAAGTCGCGTTCAGCCGAAATGTGCTCAGCGCCGGGTCACAGTCATCGCACTGTTGCGCGAAAGCCAAAACGGCGGCAGAAACGCCGGAATGTTGGAGAAGGGCAACACCTCCGGCTTGAGGCGGATGCCGAGTACATCCGCCATGAAGCCGCGTCGCGCCTCGATGCGGCTCCAGGCCTCGGGATAGCGCGCCGCGATCTCCTCGCGCAGAGGCTCGTCGGCGAGCGCGATGCCGTCCTCGATATTGGTGGTGAAATAGTCGCTGCCGGTCGCCGGGATGACGTCGACCTGCAGCGCCATGCCCGATCGAAGTCTGATGTCGGAGCCGGAAAACACCGGCGAATGCATCCATTCGTCGATATGGACGAGATGGCCGGGATTGAGTGAAACACCAAAGAAGGGATCGCCTATGCGGTCATGCACCGCTTTCCACAGCGTGCCTCCCGTGGTGCCGATGCCGATCGCTTCGTACCAGTCGACGACAGCGGCAAAATAGGGCGCGACCAGTCTTTCGACATAGTCGCGGATGGCATGCGGAAGTTCGGATGCCTCCTCGGCGAGGAAACCGGCGCGTGCATTGAGCGCACCCTGGATGCCATAGGCCATGGTGATCGGGTCGCCACGCCGGATGACGTCTAGGCGCGGGCTGGGCAGGCCATAAGCGGCGCGCTTGCCGGCAGACAGCATCGGATGACAGCCATGCGGTAAGCCGTTCATGCCCATCAGCCGGGCCGCCTGCAATTCGGTCATGCCAGGCTCGATGCCTTGCAGGACATTGCGCAACCCCTGCGAGGTGAAGGTCGCGGCGAACTCGAAGGCAGCCAGTTGGTCGGCCTCGTTGATGGCGCGCAGCCCGTCGGTGGGGTTCATCAGCAGGTTGGCCGCGTTCACGACCGCGCCCTTGTCGCCGACAAGCGCGCGAAGCGTATCGGCGATGAAGGAGGGCAGGTCGAGCGCCGTCTCGCCAAAACCTGCATCGCCTGCGCCGAACGGTTTCCAGCCGATGGCGCCGATGCGCTGGCCGGGCCTCAGGCCGCTATCGGCGAGGATGTCGGGCAGCGCGTCCGAGAGATCGCGCGGCTGAGCCGGCAGCGAGAACGTCTGGTAGAGGACACGTTCGTATGGCCCGTCGCAGAGTTCGGCATAGCCCCAGCCTTCATTGCCGACGAGAAGCCTTGGCTGCTTGCCGGGAACGATGACCAGCAGCGTTTCCTCGAAGCGCGGATCATAGCCCGAGAGATAGGCGACATTGGCCGCGTGTTCGCGGTCGCCATAGATGGCGAAGGCATCGAGGCCGGCCTTGGCGCCAGTGCCGTCAGCGCCGCGATGCGGGCTTCGTGGGTGGCGCGCGCAACCAACGGCATCACCGTCGGCTCGCCGAATTCCGGCAGCGACATGGATTTCAGGCCGACCGCTGCGACAGGCATGAACAAACGCCTCCAAGTGCTTGCAAGGATTCTGCGAATGCCCGTTGCAGAGGGGCAAGACTGGCAGGACAATGGCGTCGGGCCTCCGGATATGCCATAGGCGGGATCGGCCGCACGACGGCAGGGCGTGCAACAAACAGCCGGAGCGCGGCCCGATCGATGATCGAGGTCTGCGGATAACAGGCGGTGCAAGGTGGTTTTCCGATGAACAGTTTCTCTTCCCGAGTCGCCACCGCTGCCGCCGCGATCCGCCAGATCTTTCCGGAAACGCCGTTGCAGGAGAACGACTACCTGTCGAAAAAGACCGGGGCTCGGGTGCTGCTGAAGCGTGAGGACCTGTCGCCGGTGCGTTCCTACAAGATCCGTGGCGCCTTCAATTTCTTCCGCAAGACGCTTGCGGCCGGCAATGAGGCTGAACTGTTCGTCTGCGCGTCCGCCGGCAACCATGCGCAGGGCTTCGCTTTCGTCTGCCGCCACTTCGGCAAGAAAGGCGTCGTGTTCATGCCGGTGACGACGCCGCAGCAGAAGATCGACAAAACCAGGCTGTTCGGCGGCGATTTCGTCGAGATCAGGCTGGTCGGCGACTTTTTCGACGATTGCTACCGCGCCGCCTTCGAATTCACCGAAAGTTCCGGCGCCCACATGGTGCCGCCCTTCGACCACAAGGACATCATCGAGGGCCAGGCGACCGTCGCCTATGAGATTGCCGACCAGATGCCGGGCGCCCGCATGCCCGACATCATCATGCTGCCGGTCGGCGGCGGCGGGCTCGCCGCCGGCGTCACCCACTATTTCGCCGATCAGGGTCGCGAAGCGCGCTTCGTCTTCTGCGAGCCGGCCGGCGCGCCAAGCCTGCGCGAGAGCCTGTCTGCCGGAAAGCGCCTGAAGCTCGCCAAGGTCGACAATTTCGTCGATGGCGCGGCGGTCGCCGAGATTGGTCGCGAGCCGTTGCGGCACCTCAAGGATTTTCCGGCGGATATGGTGCGGCTGATCCCGGAAAACCGGCTTTGTGCCACCATAATCGAGATGCTCAATGTCGAAGGCGTCGTGCTGGAGCCGGCCGGCGCGCTGGCGATCGACGCGCTGAAGGATTTTTCCAGGAAAGAGATCAGGGGCAAGACAATCGTCGCCGTGGTTTCAGGCGGCAATTTCGACTTCGAGCGGCTGCCCGACGTCAAGGAACGGGCGCTGCGCTTCGAGGGCCTGAAGAAATATTTCATCATCCGCTTTCCGCAGCGGCCGGGCGCGTTGCGCGATTTCCTTGAATTGCTTGGGCCCGACGACGACATCGCCCGCTTTGAATATCTGAAGAAATCGGCACGCAATTTCGGCTCGGTGCTGATCGGCATCGAAACCAAGGATCGCCGCAATTTCGACCTGCTCAAGGCGAATTTCGAGGCCGAAGGCGTCCAGTACCAGGATATCACCGACAACGAGACGCTGGCCGGGTTCATTATATGAGTGATCGATGATCAGATGACTGATCAGGGAAAAAGCTTCGTCGCGCTGTTTTCCGGCATCAATGTCGGCGGCAACCGCATCGTCAAGATGGCGGAGCTGCGGTCGTTCTTCGAGGACCTCGGCTTTTCCGATGTCGCCACCTATGTGCAGAGCGGCAATGCCGTGTTCCGGGCGAAGACGGGTGACGCGGCGACGCTGGCCAAACAGATCGAAGCAGCCTTCGAGAAGAAATGGGGGTTCCATTCGCGCATCATGGTGCGCGATCTCGGCTGGTTCGAGCGGTTGGTGAGGGAAAATCCCTATCCGGAAGTGGCTGCGGACCATACGAAGCTCCACGCCTATGTGCTGGAGCGCGAGCCGACCGGCGATGAGGTGGCGCGGCTGGCCGAAAAGTGCACTGGCCCCGAACGATTCGAGATCAAGGGCGACGTGCTTTACCTGCACGCGCCGGACGGGCTCGGCAAATCGGTTTTTGCCGGGCTGATCCCGCGCACGCTGAAGGTGCCGGGCACCGCGCGCAACTGGCGTTCGGTCCTAGCGCTGCTGGAGATGGCCGGCCAGGCAGGCGGAGCTTAGGCCGATTGCGCTGCCGTTGCGGGCTTCCAGTCGAAGGTCAGTTCTTCGCGAAAAGCAAAGCGTTTGATGTGATCGGCAACGACGCTTTCCAGACGCTCGAGCGATTCGCCTTCCTTGGTCGACACAGTGATATGCAGCTCGCTCGCATCGGCATCCATCACCGTGCGGCCGAGCGAGAGATCGATGGTCCCATGGTGCGGATCGAACTCGACGGGGAATTTGTGCGCCCAATGCTTGCACAGCTGCTGCAGATAGCGGCTGGCATGTTCGGTGGCGACATCGGCATGGCTGGTCGGCATCAGTGAACTCTCCGGTAGGGCAGGCGCCCTTTGCTTGACATGGCGCCAGACTTGCCAGGCTGGCGCGACAGCGCGGTAGATAGGTGCCATCGCGCAAAGCGCCAAAGGCTGCCGGCGATTTTTCGCCCGGGGTCGAGGGCTACCAGCTTCCGGTGTTCGCCATCGAAGCCCAGGGTTCGGCCTTGGCCTTGGCCGGGCCCTTCTGCAGGAGCTCGATCGAAATGCCGTCCGGCGACCTGATGAAGGCCATGTTGCCGTCGCGCGGCGGCCGGTTGATGGTGACCCCATTGTCCATCAGATGCTGGCAGGTGGCGTAGATGTCGTCGACCTCATAGGCGAGGTGGCCGAAATTACGCCCGCCCTTGTAGTCTTCCGGATCCCAATTGTAGGTCAGTTCGATGAGCGGTGCCTTTTCGTTGACGCCGCTCTCCTCGTCTTCCGGCGCGGCCAGGAAGATCAGCGTGAAGCGGCCTTGCTCGTTTTCGTAGCGGCGCACCTCCTTGAGGCCGAGCTTGGCGCAGTAGAAATCGAGCGAGGCGTCGACGTCGGCGACGCGGACCATGGTGTGCAGATAGCGCATGTGATTTCCTCGATGAATTGCGTTGCGGCGCAACATAGGATCGACCCGCTCAAAGGGCAATCGTTCGGCACTGCGCAACGCCGGCAAAGAACAAATCCGGTATTCCCCCAAAAAAGGCACGTCAGGTCTTGCACACACCGGAAGCCGCGGTGTTAATCTGGTGTCAAGAATCAGTTGCGGTGTTCTTGAAAAATATGGGGGCATTCTTATGGGGGAAAAGGCCTCTTTGACGGGGCGGAACGGAACCCTTGGCGACGCCTTGCATCGTGACGAAGGCGGCGATGCCGCCGATCTGCTCGAAATTGCCGGCGCCATCAAATGGTTCGATGTGGCCAAGGGCTACGGTTTCATCCTTCCGGATGACGGCATATCGGGCGACATCCTCCTCCATGTGACATGTCTTCGAAAAGACGGCTTTCAGACGGCCCTGGAGGGCGCACGCGTGGTCTGCCTCGTCAAGCATGGCGATCGCGGGTTGCAGGCCTTCCGGGTGCTCTCCATGGACGTCACCACCGCGGTCCATCCGGCCGAAATGCAGGAGCAGCGCACCCATATCGCGGTGACGCCGGAAAGCGGCCTCGAACGCGCTTTGGTGAAATGGTTCAACCGCACCAAGGGGTTTGGTTTTCTCACCCGCGGCGAGGGCACCGAGGACATCTTCGTCCACATGGAGACCTTGCGCCGTTACGGCATCACCGAGCTTCGGCCGGGGCAAGTCGTGCTGGTTCGTTTCGGGCGCGGCGACAAAGGCCTTATGGCCGCCGAGATTCACCCCGACATGGGGACCTTGCCGGTCTCGCACTAATTCAGTCGCCGAAAAGTGGCCCATCCCGACCGATCGGGATGGCGCTCCATGTCCTCTTTGTTTGACCATGATCTCCGGACAAACGGTCCGAGAAAATCGGGTTCCACTTTTCGGGATCATGGTTTAATGCATGTCGCCCGAAAGCATGCCCACGGGCTGACCCGAGGCGACGCGCTCCCGGACGATTTCCGGTCGAGGATTTTGAATGGCTCACAGGAACTGGCTGACCGCGGGTTTGGTGTGCGCCATTGTCGCCGTGGTCGTGGCCGCGGGTGCTTACTTCTATTCCGACCGGCCGACCGCGGCCGACAGTCGGGCGATGATCCTTCCGGTCGATCCGGCGCCGCTGGTTGTGGTGACCAAAGGCGGCGATCGTTCTTTTTCCATCGAAGTCGCCAACACCGCCGCTGAGCGCGAGGCCGGGCTGATGTACCGCCAGGACATGGCGGACGACCATGGCATGTTGTTCGTCTTCGATATCCAGCAGCAGGTTGGCTTCTGGATGCAGAACACCCCGATGCCGCTTGATCTGATCTTTGTCGGCCAGGATGGCAAGATCCGGGCGATCAAGCACGGCGAGCCGCAATCCGAGGCCATCATTTCGCCTGGCGTGCCGGTGCGTTTCGTGCTGGAGCTCAAAGCGGGCACCGCGGCCAGGGATGGCATCGAGTATGGCGACCTGTTGCGCCATCCGGCCGTTGGCACGGCGTCTGGTCCGGGCGTGCCGCCATCGGACAATGGCGATGCGCCCAACGGCGGTGCCGGTTGAGCGCGCAGGCGGGATCGCTGATGCAGGTTTTCACCCATGACGGCTTTGATCTTGCCTTCCTCGACCGCCAGCCGGCGTCGGGTGAGGGCGATCCGGTGCTGATGATCCATGGCTTTGCCTCGACCCACTATGTCAATTGGGTATCGCCGGGCTGGTTCAAGACGCTGAACGATGCCGGTTACCGCGCCATCGCCTTCGACAATCGCGGCCACGGTTCGTCGTCGAAGAGTTATGACGAGGCCGACTACACGCCGGTCAAGATGGCTTCGGATGCCGCCGCCTTGCTTGGCCATCTCGGCATCGAACGCGCCCATGTCATGGGCTATTCGATGGGCGCGCGCATTGCGGCGTTCCTGGCGCTGTCCGATCCGGACAAGGTGGCGACGCTGGTCTTCGGCGGGCTCGGCATCGGCATGATCGACGGCGTCGGCGACTGGGATCCGATCGCCGCGGCCCTGCTCGCCGACGATCCTGCCGCGACCAGCCATCGGCGTGGGCGATCGTTTCGCGCCTTCGCCGACCAGACCCGCAGCGACCGCCGGGCGCTGGCCGCTTGTATCGCCAGGTCGCGAGAATTGCTGAGCGAGGACGATCTTGCGCGCATCGCCCAGCCGACGCTGATCGCCGTCGGCACGACGGACGACATTGGCGGCTCGCCCGATGAACTCGCGGCATTGATGCCGAACGCCAGGGCCTTCCACATCGAGGGCCGGGACCATATGCTGGCGGTCGGGGACAAGACCTTCAAGCAACGCGTGCTGGAGTTCTATGCCGAAAATCCGCTCTGAGCGGACGGCGGCGGGGGCGTAAGGGCCTCCAACGACCGCGCCATGTTCAATCTGGCCTGCGGCTCGAAGCGCTGGCGAAACTCTTCGGTGTGGAAGATGTGCGGGCGGGCGAGGAAATTCTTCAGGACCGCGCTGCGGCCGGTCCGCCACATCGGCTCCTCCACCCAGGCGTATTCGCGCCGGACAGCGTGCTCATAAGCGTCGAAGGCATCCGGCTGAGCACCCAGGATCGACAAATCCATGTCGAGGAAAAGACCGGCGTCCCGTACTGCCGTCGGGTCGTCGAACGACGGCAGCTGGTGCGTGGCGGTGGCGACGATCATCGATGAGATGCGGTCGAGGCGCCCAGCCTCGACGCGGCCCGCGAGCTTTTGCTCGGCAAGGGCGGCACTTTGCGCCTCGTTGTCCTTTGCCTTGCTGTCATAGATGGCGTCATGGAACCAGATCGCCGCTTCGACGGCCTCGGGATCGCCGAGCAGCCCTCGATAGTCGCCTGCCAGCGCCAGCATCGCCTCGATGTGGGCAAGGTTGTGATAGTGGCGGTCTTGCGCGGCGTAGAGCGCTGAAAGTTCGCGTTTCAGCGGCTCGTCGATCAAAGGTTCGTTTTCCATACGGCGTCACTATCACCCGATAAAATAATCCCGGCATCCTGGGCCAAAACACGGCACGGCGGAAGGCGGCGGGGAGCCATGGTGCCGTACCCGATTGACCAATTCGCATGATGGCGGGAAGCTCCTTGGCATGAGCAGGATCCACGCGGTCACCCGCTCGGACGCATCTTGTCATTTTCAAAGCACTCAAGCCCAAGGAGCCTGACATGACCACCGCAACCGAGACCTCTCGACCGAGGACTGTCGACATGAAGCTGGAGGCCGTCATCATTTCCGTTTCGGATGCCGATCGGGCCAAGCGTTTCTATGGTGGCCTGGGCTGGAGGCTCGATGCCGACTTCGTCGTTGGCGATGCTTTTCGCGTCGTGCAGTTCACGCCTCCGGGTTCGCCATGCTCGATCCATTTTGGCAAGGGCCTCACGACCGCCGCGCCGGGCTCGGCAAAGGGACTTTATCTCGTTGTGTCGGATATCGTGGCGGCACGTGCCGAACTGGTGGCGCGCGGGGTCGATGCGAGCGAAGTGTTTCACCGTGCGGGCCCTGGGCAGCCGCCGATCAGCGGCAGGCATCCGGAGGGCCGCAGTTATTCCTCCTTTGCCTCGTTCAGCGACCCGGACGGCAACAGCTGGCTGCTGCAGGAGATCACCCAGCGATTGCCTGGGCGCGTCGATGCCCACGACACGACATTCACCTCATCGACCGAGCTTGCTGCAGCGCTGCGGCGTGCGGCGGCCGCGCATGGCGAACACGAGACGCGGACCGGCGGACAGCGGGATGAGAACTGGCCCGACTGGTACGCCGAATACATGGTCGCGGAACAGGCCGGCAAGCCGCTACCGACGTGACCAGCGGCCACGGGCCGTCGTCATCAACATCGCGGTGAAATCACGCTCGCCGGCCACCTGATCGCTACGCCTTCCGCGAGCTCCGGCGCGGAGGGTTCGCTTGTTCGGCGCGTTGTCGATCAAGGGTTCGTTTTCCATGGCCGCTTGAATTCCCGCGAACCAAATCCATTTGACATTGCACTAAGGAAAATTGAGTTCAATCGTGTTATGATCTGGCTTATATGTGCGGCCAGACAAGGCAAGCACAGCGGGCCAGCCCGGCAGGACGCAGGACGAGACGGCAATGAACAGCATCAGCATTTCCCGACAGAGCGCATTGCAGCCGGTCGATCCGATCTGGCGCTCGATCCGCGACGAGGCGATGGAGGCGGTCAACCGCGACCCGCTGCTTGCCGCCTTCCTCTATTCGACCATCCTCAACCAGGACAGCCTGGAAGAGGCGGTCATCCATCGGCTGGCCGAGCGGCTCGACCACCAGGACATCGGCTCCGATCTCATCCGTCAGACCTTCAAGTCGATGCTGGCCGACGACAAGGACTGGCCGACGACCGTGCGCGTCGACATCCAGGCCTATTACGACCGCGATCCAGCTTGCGACCGCTTCATCATGCCGGTGCTCTATTTCAAGGGCTTTCACGCCATCCAGACCCATCGGCTGGCGCATTGGCTGTGGAAGCAGGGCCGCAAGGATTTCGCGCTCTATCTGCAGAGCCGCTCGTCCTCGGTCTTCCAGACCGACATCAACCCGGCCGCTCGCATCGGCAAGGGCATCTTCATCGACCACGCTACCGGCCTCGTCGTTGGCGAGACCGCGGTCATCGAGGATGATGTGTCGATCCTGCACGGCGTGACGCTGGGCGGCACCGGCAAGGCCGGCGGCGACCGTCACCCCAAGATCCGCTACGGCGTGCTGATCGGCGCCGGCGCCAAGATCCTAGGCAACATCGAAATCGGCCATTGCTCGAAGATCGCGGCAGGCTCGGTGGTGCTGTCGCCTGTACCGCACAACAAGACGGTTGCCGGCGTGCCGGCCCGCGTCGTCGGCGAGACCGGCTGCGATCAGCCGTCGCGCCAGATGGACCAGCTTCTGCCGTCGCAGACGATGGATCAGGTCGTCAGCTTCGACATCTGATTTTCATCCGCCCGCTGCCTGCGGCCGGTTGCCGGCCGTGGGGCAGGAGCGGGCGGTTGTTCCCGTGTTATCGGGCCGCTTGCCTTTACATCGCCATTGTCGACGTGCCAGAAGCGCGTTCGAACGAGCAAGCCCGATGATCGGAGAAGACTGTTGAAGCCCGACGAAATCAGAAAGCTGGACGCCTATTTCAAGCGCGTCTTCCAGAACCCCAAGCTCGAGGTCAAGGCACGGCCGCGCAAGGAAGATTCGGCCGAGGTCTATGTCGGCGACGAGTTCCTCGGCATCGTCTTCAAGGACGAGGACGACGGCGACTACAATTTTTCGATGGCGATCCTCGACATCGACCTGGCCTGAGCCAGCAATCCTGCGCTCGGCCGGCTCCGCTTCGAATGCGGCCGGCCAACCCGATTCCCGTCCTAATGTCCTTTTTTCAGGAAGCGCACGGCTTCGCCGGCGATTGCCGCGTCGAGCGCCTGCCAATCCCCCAGGAACTCCCTGGGGAAACGATAGGTGAGGCTGAGCTCGTCGCCGACGTGGATGTCGCGCTCGCAAGGCGCCAGCGATTCCTCGGCACTCGGACCGCTCAGGCAGCGGGCCACGAACGGGTCCTTGCCAGGGCGCTTACCGACAACCAACACCTCGTTCAGGTAGCCTGATTTCTCGTTGAAGCCGTACACCGTCGTGCCGCCGGGCCCCGCAATGCCGGGTTGGATGATCAACGCGCTGTAGATCGGCGCGAAGCGGCCGCTCATGTCGCGCGACATCATCTGCTGTTCGAAGGACAGGAAGATGATGTTCCTGCTCGCTCCCATGTGATTGAAATCGTCGCGCGCCGGCTCGCTGTAGCCGTCCATCTGCGGATAGCGCAGATAGAGGTCGAGCCGCGAGGCAATGCCGTCGCGCCGGGCCTGGGCGAAACGGATGACATTGGCCGGCACGGCGATGACATTGTTGCCAATCACAACCTGATGGATCGTTGCGTCGTCGGTGTATCCGGCCATGGCGATCGAATGGCCGAACCATTTGCCGGCAAGGCTGATCGCTACCGACAGCAGCGCCAGCGCCGCGAATGCGTAGAACACCCGCTTCATCAACACGGAATCGACCACGGTGAGTTGGGGGCCGTCGGTGATCGCTGCCTGCTTCATCTCTGTCCTCGGATCTCGGCTGCTGTCCGCTCATGGGTGTCCTTGGGCGGCACAAATCGCACGGCACGGCTCTTGCAGCCTTCATGGAACGACTGTGCAATTTCATGGTAAATGGAACGTAAAGATGGGCACGCTGGGACTCACCGTATTCGCTTTTGTCGTCGGGCTGACGGCCTGCGGGCTGGCTGGATCGATGATGGAACTGGTGTCGGGCCGCAAGGTCGCCTTCGCTGAGCCCTACGTGTCGCCGTCGCATCTGCTGCGTTCGCTGCTCGCCACGGCTTGTGGGGGCCCTTTCATGTTGGTCAACGACGCCCTCGATGCCAGGCGTGAGCGCCGCATTTCGACCTTGGCGCTGATGTCCTGCGGCTGCACGGCCATCGCCTGGTCGTTGGCGCTGGGCGTCGTCGTGCTTGCCATTGCCTCCTGGACGATCGGTCTCCTAGGCTCCAGCCTTCCAGGCTGAGACGATTCGGAGACCGAAAATGCCGCTTTATGCGATCGATGGAACGGAACCCAGCTTCGCGGATGCGGACTCAAACTGGATCGCACCCGATGCGACGCTGATCGGCGACGTGCGGGTCGGCCGCAATGCCGGCTTCTGGTTCGGCGCCGTCATCCGCGGCGACAATGAGCCTGTTATCATCGGTGCCGACACCAATGTGCAGGAACACACGGTCATGCACACCGATCCGGGCTTTCCGCTGACCATCGGGCAAGGGTGCACGATCGGCCACCGCGTCTTGCTGCACGGCTGCACGATTGGCGACAACAGCCTGATCGGCATGGGCGCCATCGTGCTGAACGGGGCCAGGATCGGCAGGAACTCGCTGGTTGGCGCCGGCGCGCTGGTCACCGAGGGAAAGGAATTTCCGGACAATTCACTGATCGTCGGCTCGCCGGCCAAGGCGATCAGGGTGCTGGACGAGGCGGCTGTTGCCAGACTGCGCGGCTCGGCCGCGCACTACGTCGCCAACGGCAAGCGCTTCAAGGCGGGACTGAAGAAGGTTTGAGGCGTGCCCTCGCTCGCCGATGGTTTCATCGTGCCCCAACTTACCGTCGGTTGGAGGTACGCCTGGCCATCGCATCGCGCAGCAAGGAAGCGCCGGCTTCAAAGCCGGCAATGTCGGCTTCCTCGGCGGCTGTCCTGTAGTCATCGATGCGGGTTTCGAGCGCGGGGTCGGCGCCTGCCGCCAAAAGCAGGCCGATCGCCTCGACGCTTCGGATGGCCACCGAATAGTGAAGCGGCGTCCAGTCGTTCACGCCCCGCATATTAGGATCGGCGCCCCCCTCGATGAGCACCCGCACGATTTCCAGTCTGTCGGCCCGGTCGGTGGACAGCGCCGCAATGATTGCCGGAAATCCACCGTGATCCTGATAATTCGGATCCGAGCCCGCATCCAGCAATGTCGAGATAAAGCCTAAGGGGCTCCAATAGATTGCATATTCCAGCGGATGCCCGAGGCCGAGCTCGAACGGCATGCGTTCGTCGAACCAGCAGGGCGAGCCGCCCAAGGCCACGCCGAGGCCGTCGAAATCGCCGGCCTTGAAGGCATCGTCGATCGCCTTGAACAGACGATGGCGCTCGCAACGATCTTCCGGGATTTCCAACATCGCCGTGATCCAGAAAGCGAAACCAACGGCCTATAGTGCCTCGATCTCCTGCCCGTGGAAAGGCGGTCTTGATGCTCTGATGCGCCTGGCGGGTCGATGGGGCCCATGACCGTCTAGGCAACGCTAAACGGCTTTGTTTTTTACCTTCTTCCCAGCCGTAGGCTTGGACCGTGTTCGCATGGCTCCGCCCTTCGGGGTTTCGATTTCAAACGCGTCGGTACTCCTCACCAGATCGCTCAGCTTGCTGAAGCCGTAGGTACGGGGATCAAAATCCGAAAACAGGTTCGACAGCTGTTTTCCAAAGGGGCCGAGCAGCACCCAACCATCCTCACTTTCCATCTGGCCAATAACTTTCTTGAGCATCGGCATCGCGGCACTGGGCAATTGAAGGGGCTTGACGGCGGGGGCACTATCGTGAGTGTTCACGGAGCCACGCAGAAGATTTTCGGTGTAGACGATACGCCGACATGCTTGCCGGAAACTCTCCGGAGTTTTCTGCTCCCCAAACCCGAACACATCGACTCCCTGTTCGCGTATGCGTGCAGCAAGCCGGGTGAAATCGCTGTCGGAAGAGACCAGACAGAAACCGTCGAAACGACCGCTATGGAGCAGGTCCATAGCGTCGATCACCAGTGTGATATCGGACGCGTTCTTCCCCGTTGTATAAGCGAACTGCTGCTGCGGGATGATCGCATGCTTTGACAAGACATCAGCCCATCCCTTCGACCGGGCGTTTGAAAAGTCACCGTAGATGCGGCGGACGCTGGCCTCGCCAATCTTTGCGATCTCCTCGAACAGGCCGTCGACAATCTTGGCGGAAGCGTTGTCGGCGTCGATAAGGACCGCAAGGCGCGGTGATCGGGGTTCGGTCGGCATGCGACACTTCCTGGGCTGACGCACTCTCGAGTTTCGAACTGTAGCTGGTGAAGCCATCACCAACCGCGGTTCGCTACACAGCCGTTGTAGCAGAAGTGAGCCGCAAACCGAAATCTAAGCTATTGGAATTGCGCCTTTATCGGAATTTCAAAAGCTTATTCCAGAAATGGTGGAGCCGGCCCGGGGACGGGGCCGGCTCCTTTGACCCGGTCGTTGGGGACGGGGAGGGTGGGGACTCGACCGGGTTTCTCCTGAAGCGGCCGCCTTCATGCGACGCGCTTGACCTCTAGTTTATGCATGTCGTTATCTCAAAACGGGGGTCACTTTTGAGCGACATGCATTAGCGGACGCTGGCGACCGCGTCGGAGCGGCCGTCGTTGATCGTCACCCAAACACCGGAGTTCTGGTCCGACTGGCGCTTGAGGTAGGTGTAGTCCGTGTCCGTCCAGGCCAGCACCTTGGTTTCCAGATTGTCGAGGATGAATTCCCCAAGGCTGGTGCGCACGGTCAGCACCGCGTGGCCGTCGGCGTTCGGCTGGCGCGCGACCGTCATCAGCAGATTGCCGGCCGGCACGCCCGCATTCATCAATTCGCGACGCTTTTCCAGCGCGTAGTCCTCGCAATCGCCATAGCCATTGTCGGGATAGGCCCAGTATTCCTCGGCACCGTAATTTTCCATGTCGGTGCGCGGCTTGACCCTTGCGTTGACCGAATTGTTGATGCTGACGATCGTCGCCCACAATTTGCGCGTCAGTTCGACCGGCGGGCCCTTGGGCGTCCGCTCGCTGCATTCGCCAGGTATGCGCTGGCAGAATTCATAATGGCCAACAGGTTGCGTGGTGCGTCCGCCGGTGTGCATATAGGCCGGTCCCGCGGCATATGCTGATCCCCAAGCGGAAAGCTGCATCGCCATTGCCGCCAGCAACAGCTTGCCCCTCGTCTTCTTCATTCTTGTAGTCTCCCCGTTCGAAGGAGACATTGCCACATGTGGATTTATTTGGGGCAAAAGTGCGAAGTAGATATTGAGTAAAACCCCAGTAGAATAAGCGTAAAATTTGAATCATTCGAGTATTGATTTGTTTGGAGTTTGCAGCGAGGCGCTCCGCGAGCCTCTATGTCAAGCGGCCCTGTAGGAAATGGCGTCGGGCTGTCGAAGCTTCGCCGTCCGGGCATGAAAAACAAAAAAACCGGCCGCAAAGGGCCGGTTTCCTGGAGTGCTTGTGTCGGCCTTGTCAGGCGCGCGGGGTGTTGAATTCGGAATCGAGCGTTTCGGGACGCTGGATGACGGCGAATTCGATGGCGACGCCGTCCTCGAAATGGCGGACGATCTGCCCGCGCATCGTGCCGAGCATGACCTGGACGCCGATCGCCGGCTTGACGTCGATCTCGATCGCGGCGCCGGAAAGCGACAGGTCGATGATACGGCACTGGTACTGGCGCCCGTCGGTGAGCTGCAGCACGCTGGTCGGGTTGCGCGGCGCGACACGCTCGTGCCGACGGTCTTCCGGCAGGTCGAGTTCGTGCTTGTTGGCAAGCCACGTCAACTGCGCGGCAAGCTTGTCCTTCTTGCGGTCGGACGCGATGACCGTCATCGCGAAACCATCCTGCAAGGTGCGCGTGACGACACCTTCGATGCGGCCGATATGGTCGATATAAGCGATGACTTTTTCGCCCGGCATGCCAATGCGTTCGGTGCGAAGCGCTACATTGCCCGGTGACATGTCGACGACCTGGCAGGGGTGTTCGGTGCGGTCTTCCAGCATGAAGCGCCCGTAAATCTTGACCCGGACGCGCTGAAAGTTACGCCTTTCAGCTTGGGACGGCGCATAGTCGACCGCCGCTGACCTCATGACTGCCACACCTCGTTTGGCATCCCGCGCGTCGATGCGAGGAACTTCATCGGAGAAGTACAACAATGGGGGTTAATAAAGGGGAAAAGCGGGTCCCGTTGCTGCGAGATTTGCCCCCTATTCCTCGCGTCCGCCATCGAAGACGACGAGATGGCGGATGCGGCGCGCGCGGCCTAGCGCCGATATCGTCTCGGGTGTCGCGAGTTCGTCGGGAACGAGCGAAGGAACATCGATCGCCGGACGGTTGTTGAGGAGCTCCTTCTCCGGATCGATGACGCGGATCGAATCGATCAAGGCGTCGGTGATCGGATCGGCACCCAGCCAGAAGGGCTTCTCCACGGCGCTTATCACGCCCAGGCAGCGCGGATTTTCGACGCCGCCGTCAAGCGGCAAGGCGAGCAGTTCGAACTTGTTGGTACGGCCGTTGCGGCTGAAACCCTCGAAGGCGATGAGCACGACCGACTTCTGGTCGAAGACGCCATGGATCAGCCGCGAGACGAGCCGCTGATCCTTCTCGCGCCACAGCGACGGAAAGGAGAATCCCTTGAGCTCGCGGCCATAGCAGGCGCAAAGCCTGGTGCCGGCGAGCCGGAAGACGGCTTGCCCGCGTGTGTCCCTTTCCAGGATGAATGTATCGGCCAGCAGCGACTTGATGTCGGCCGGCTCGACCTCCGAACGCTTCGGGGCGGGGCGTCCGTCACGCAGGCGGTTCCAATATTGGAACAGCGTGATCGATCCGTTCTGGTTCATGCTATTCTGCTCCGCGCAATCTGTCGTCTGATGTCCCATCGGTGAACAGAAAGGGCGCCCTCCGATGACCTACATGCGTTGCGGAGCAGGAAGCGTGCCAGCGTCGTTAACACTTGTTCACGGGTCGGGGCCGTTAAGGTTAACAACTGGTTGACGTTGCAGCGAAGCGGCCCCTATGGCACACAAAAACCACTCCAGAAGCGGTCGTTTCGCGACGATCGGCAGCACTTCAGTTAAGAGTTTTAGGGGGAGCAGGGGGCTCGACCGGCCGTTCAAGGGAAACCTTGAGCGGCTTTTTTTTGATTCGCGATGAGGCGATTCGCCGTTTGCGGTTCGTTCGGGGGTGATCTAGATGCTCGAACCCGAATCCCTGCTTGAGTGCAATTTCATATGAGCGAACCGGAAGGCCCCTCGGAAATCGACCCGATCGAGGACGGACCCGAACAGCGGCGCGAGCCGGTGTTCAATCTGCCGCCTGCCGTCCTTTCGGTGATGGGCATATGCGCGGTCGTCTACTTGTTGCAGCAGTACGTGCTGACGCAGGAACAACAATTGACGCTGCTCTACGACGGGGCCTTCATCCCTGCTCTCTACACCGGGCAATACGGCTTCGACTGGTTCCTTTTCACTCGCCCGTTCACCTACGCTTTCCTGCATGGCAGCTTTGCCCATATTGCCATCAACATGGTCTGGCTCGCCGCTTTCGGTTCGCCATTGGCAAATCGCCTGGGGACGCTTCGGTTCGCGCTGTTCTTTGCCGTGACCGGGCTGGCTTCGGTTGCGCTTTTCTGGGCCATCCATCCGTACGGAGAAGCGCCGCTGGTCGGGGCATCGGGCGCAATTTCCGGCATGATGGGCGCTGCCGCGCGTTTCGGCTTCCACACCCAGCGCTCGTCGGCCGGCAAGGCTGCCTTCGCCGGCCCCGTGCTGCCAATCGCCATCGTCCTACGCTCGCGCGGCGTCGTGATCTTCCTTGCCGTGTGGATGATCATCAACCTCGCCACCGGCCTTCTCGGCTTTGCCCTCGGAATTGACGGCCAGATCGCCTGGGAGGCCCATATTGGCGGCTTTGTCGCCGGCTTCTTCGGCCTGCGCTGGTTCGACCGACGATGGCAGGTGCCTGAATGGGACACCACCGACCGGCGCACTTGAAATGCAACCGATGACGGCGCACCATGTTCACTCTTATGTGAAAGCCGGTCAGGGCAGGAACCGGCAGGCAAAAGCAGAGGAGGACGCCATGACGGTTAAGGCAATTCTCGAGAAAAAAGGCCATGACGTGTTGACGCTCGGGCCGAACGAAAAGCTGAGCGAAGCCATCCGCATCCTGGCCGAACACAAGATTGGCGCGCTGGTCATCACCAATGGCGATCGCAAGATCGTCGGTATTCTTTCAGAGCGCGACATCGTGCGGGTGGTCGCCAGGGAAGGTGGAGCCGCGCTCGATATCGCGGTGCGCTCGGCGATGACGCCGAAGGTGAAGATCTGTAATGAGAACCACACCGTCAACGAGGTGATGGAGATCATGACCAAGGGCCGCTTCCGCCATCTGCCGGTGGAAAAGGACGGTATGCTCGATGGCATCGTGTCCATCGGCGACGTGGTCAAGCGCCGTATCGAGGACGTCGAGCGCGAGGCCGACGAGATCAGGGCCTACATCGCCACCGCTTGAGCGGTGAACGGAAACCGCCGGCCGGCGAACCGTCCGGCGGAGCCGCGGTCTAGCTGTGGTCGATCCCGCGCGGGTTCGAAGCGGCTGAAAAGCCCAGGCTGTGGCTTTACGCTTGTCTCTTTTGGCTGTTTGCACTAGCGAATGACTTCCACGTTCGACGTGAAACTCACGTTCAAATGTGAGTTCAGTCACCGCAATTCGCAGGCCATCATGACCCTCATCGACACCCGTACCCCCGATGCAAAACGCCTGATCCCCGGCGCCACCGGCGACTGGGAGATCATCATCGGGCTCGAGGTCCACGCTCAGATCACCTCGGAGGCAAAGCTGTTTTCCGGCGCCTCGACCGCATTCGGTGCAGCGCCCAACGCCAATGTCAGCCTCGTCGATGCGGCCATGCCGGGCATGCTGCCTGTCATCAACGAGGAATGCGTCAAGCAGGCGATCCGCACCGGCCTTGGCCTGAAGGCGCAGATCAACCACAAGTCCGTCTTCGACCGGAAGAACTACTTCTATCCGGATCTGCCACAGGGCTATCAGATCTCGCAGTTCAAGCAGCCAATTGTCGGCGAGGGCACCGTGATCGTCTCGGTCGGTCCGGATCGTCAGGGCGAGTTCGAGGACATCGAGGTCGGCATCGAGCGCCTGCACCTGGAGCAGGATGCCGGCAAGTCGATGCACGACCAGCATCCGACCATGTCCTATGTCGACCTCAACCGCTCCGGCGTGGCGCTGATGGAGATCGTCTCCAAGCCGGACATGCGCTCGGCCGATGAAGCCAAGGCCTATGTCACCAAGCTGCGCACCATCGTGCGCTATCTCGGCACCTGCGACGGCAACATGGATGAAGGCTCGATGCGCGCCGACGTCAACGTTTCGGTGCGCAAGCCGGGCGGCGAGTTCGGCACGCGCTGCGAGATCAAGAACGTCAACTCGATCCGCTTCATCGGCCAGGCCATCGATTATGAGGCACGCCGGCAGATCGCCATTCTGGAGGATGGCGGCAAGATTGATCAGGAAACGCGGCTGTTCGACGCCGTCAAGGGCGAGACGCGCTCGATGCGCACCAAGGAAGAGGCGCACGACTACCGCTATTTCCCCGATCCCGACCTTTTGCCGCTGGAATTCGATCAGGCCTATGTCGACGCGCTGGCTGGGAAATTGCCGGAATTGCCGGACGACAAGAAGGCGCGGCTGATCGCTTCGCTCGGCCTGTCGACCTATGACGCGTCGATCCTGGTCTCGGAAAAGCCGATCGCCGACTATTTCGAGAAGGTGGCCGCCGGCCGCGACGGCAAGCTTGCCGCCAACTGGGTCATCAACGACCTGCTCGGGCAATTGAACAAGGCCGGCAAGGATATTGAAAACGCTCCGGTTTCGCCCGATCAGCTCGGCGCGGTCATCGATCTGATCAAGGATGGCACCATTTCCGGCAAGATCGCCAAGGACCTGTTCGAGATTGTCTGGAACGAGGGTGGCGATCCGCGCCAGCTGGTCGAAAGCCGTGGCATGAAGCAGGTCACCGACACAGGCGCCATCGAGAAGGCAGTCGACGAGGTGATCGCCGCCAATCCGGACAAGGTCGAACAGGCCCGCGCCAAGCCGAGCATGGCCGGCTGGTTCGTCGGCCAGGTGATGAAGGCGACCGGCGGCAAGGCTAACCCGCAAGCCGTCAACGACCTCGTCAAGGCCAAGCTCGGCATTGCGGATCAATGAGCGGAGACGCGAAGCCCGGCAACCCGGCAAGCGTCTCGTCGGCCCTTTTGATTGCCGGCGCCGCGCTGCTTTTTGTCGGCACCTCGCTGCATCCGATGCATGAAGACCCGAATGACGCGCTTGCCGCCTTCGGTGAATATGCCGCCGACCACATCTGGTTGTTCAGCCACATGGCACAGCTTGCCGGCGTCCTGTCGATGGTCGCCGGCCTGGTGCTGATCCTTGGCCGTCTGTCCGACGGCCCGCTTCGCGGCTGGGCTCTTCTGACGATCCTGTTCGGCGCGGCGTCGCTGGCGGCGGCCGCTGCCTTGCAGGCCGTCGACGGCATTGCGCTGAAAGCGGTAATCAATGCCTGGGCAATGGCCGATGCGGCGACAAAGCCATCGTTGTTCAGCGCCGCCTTCGCCGTGCGTCAGATCGAAGTCGGTTTTGCCGCGATCAGCGCCATGCTGCTCGGCTTGACGGTTCTGCTCGCCAATGTCGCCCTGCGTCAGGCCAGCCGCTGTCCGTCGTGGCTGTCGTTGCTCGGCGGTGTCGGCGCCGTGGGTGTCCTGGTCGGCGGTTTCGCGACCGGGGCAACCGGTTTCTCCGGCACCGCCATGGCGGCCAACATGCCGGGCAGCATGGTGCTTCTGGTCTGGGTGGTGCTGCTTGCCGTGGCCGACTTCCGGCGCAAGCCGGTCGCAACATAGGCGGGAGAGAACCATGTTCGTTCGCACCGCCGGGGAACGCGACCTTGCCGCAGTGCGTGGGCTGCTGGTCGAGACCTGGCATGCGACCTATGACGCAATCTACGGCGCTGCCAAGGTGACCGAGATCACCAACGACTGGCACTCGATTTCCTCGTTGCGTTCGCAGTTGACGCGGCCGAACTCGGAATTCCTGGTAGCCGATGATGGCAAGCGCATCGGCGGCATGGCATTTGCCGAAGGCGTCGAAGTGATCATGCTCAGGCAGCTCTACGTGCTGCCCAGCCTGCAGGGGCGAGGCGTCGGCGGCATGCTGCTCGATGAGGTCATCGAAAGCTTCCCAGAGGCCCGCGCCATCCGCCTGGAGGTGGAGGAACAGAACATCCGAGCCATCGCCTTCTACGAGGCAAACGGCTTCGTGCCATCCGCCGATGTCGGCGAACATACCGGGGCCTTCGGATATCCGACGCGCGTCTACATCAGGGCTCTTACCGGCTGACCGCTACCTGCCGGCGTATCTCGATCACCTTCGCGCGAGCACCACGACGAAGCTCTGTTTTCGTTTGACGGCTTGAAAGTCCCGCAGCAAAGCTCCTTCAGCTGACCCTGCCGGAAGCAACAGACAGACGCGTGTGTTGGGCGGCGTTGGGGAGATTTTCATGCCGAGCTTACCGGAACTGATGCCGACACAGGTGTCGGACGAAACCTTTGGCGGCGTCACTTATCATATCGCCGGCGAACTGGTGCCCGTGCTTTCGGTCGATGTGACGCGCATGCCGGTCTATTTCGAGCATCACATCCTGCTGTGGAAGAACTCGACCATCAACATTGGCCTGAAATCGCTGAAGGGTGCGCTGAAGCGCATGATGGCCGGCATGCAGATCTTCGTCACCGAAGCGTCCGGAGCAGGGATCATTGCCTTCAGCCGCGATGGGCCTGGCCATATCGTGCCGATCCATCTCAGGCGTGGCGAGGAGATCCAGGTGCGCGAGCACCAGTTTCTCGCCGCCACCGGCAACGTCGAGTACACTTTCGAGCGCGTGCGCGGCCTGGCGACGATGCTGTTTGGCCAGAGTGGCTTCTTCATCGACCGCTTTCGCGGCGATGCCGGCGATGGCATCGTCTGGCTGCACGGCTACGGCAACGTCTTCGAGAAAACGCTCGCCGCCGGCGAAACAATCGACATCGAGCCCGGCGGCTGGCTGTTCAAGGATGTCTCGGTCAGGATGGAGACCAAGATCGATCGCCTGTCGAGCGGCTTCTTCGGCGCCAGCATGAACTTCATCGTCAACCGCTTCACCGGGCCGGGCCGGGTCGGCATCCAGTCGATGTATCTTCACATGCCGACCGAGGAATAGGCGGCGATCAGATGGTTCGCGATCTTCGCAGGTTCGCCGGCATGGCTCCGGCCCAGGAGTCGGGCCGACCTGCGCTGACATCACGCTCCACCGGCATTGCTGGCCGTCATCGGTTCACCATACGGCCATGCGTCATCTCGGCGTTTGCTGCGCCGGCTCACGACGGATATGCAGGAACATGACCAAACTGTCCCGCATTGCAGCGCTGGTGCTGCTCGCCATCATCATTTTCTCAACTCTGTCGCCGATCCAGATGCGGCCACACATAGCCGAGGCGAACGTTGAGCGCGCCTTGGCTTATGTGCTCCTGGGCTTCGTCCTGGCGCTGGGCTTCCCCAACCGTCTGTATCAAGCTGCTATCTTCGTGGTTGTGACCGCCGGCGTCCTGGAACTGCTTCAGATCATTGATCCCGGTCGCCACGCGCAGTTTGCCGATGCAGTTGTGAAGGCATCAGCCGGAATTATTGGGATCTTTGTGGGGCAACTGTTCGTCAGGACCGGCGGACGAATGCGAGAGAGGTAGGCGCGCGGCAGCAAACCGCCGCGCTAGAGCAATTCCAGGAAAAGTGTGAAACGGTTTTCCGTCCGGAATTGCGTCAAAACAAAGAGTTAGAGCCGTTCGCCGTTTCCGTGAAACGGTGAACTGCTCTAGGTGGAGCGAACGTCCACATTGTCGATCAGCCTCGTCTTGCCGAGCCAGGCGGCCGCAAGCACGCGCCCTTCACGATCGCGACGCCATGGCGCGAGCGTCAGGCTTTCACGGGCCTCGACATAGTCGACCTTGCGGAAGCCGGCTGCGACCAGGGCACGGCTGGCCTCGGCGGTTGCGTCGCCTTTGTCGGCACCTGCCGTCAAAGCTACCGCCGTGTCGCGCAATATCACATTGAGTTGGCGGGCGACCTTGAGTTCGGCTTCAGTGAGATAGGCGTTGCGTGACGACATGGCGAGACCATGCGCGTCGCGTATCGTTGGTGCGCCGATGATCTCGACCGGCAGGTCGAGGTCGCGGCAGAGCTGCCTGACGACGCACAGCTGCTGGTAGTCCTTCTCGCCAAAGATCGCGCAGTCAGGCGTTGCCTGCAGGAAGAGCTTTGCCACGACGGTGGCGACACCGTCGAGAAACGTCGGCCGAAAGTCCGATTCGAGCCCGGCCGAGGGGCCGCCGACAGAGATTTTGGTGGCAAAGCCAGCGGGATACATCTCGCCAACTGTCGGTGTGAAGGCAAGGTCGGCCTTGGCCACCTTCAACCGGTCGAGGTCGTGGGCGAGCTGGCGCGGGTACTTGTCGAGGTCTTCCGTCGGCGCGAACTGCGTCGGATTAACGAAGATCGACACGACGCAGCGATCGGCTTTTTCGAGTGCGATCCTGACCAGCGAGATGTGCCCGTCATGCAGCGCGCCCATGGTCGGCACCATTGCGACACTGAGGCCGTCGCGTCGCCAGCCGTGGATCTGCGAGCGCAGTGCGGCAACGCTGTCGACGACGACGGGCCGGCTCATGCGTCATCCCCGTGCTTTGTCGCCGAAAAGACATGGCCGGGGCCTGGAAATGTCCGGCTGCGCACCTCCGCCGCGTAGCGTTCGGCGGCATGCGAGATGACGCTGCGCAAATCGGCATATTCCTTGACGAACTTAGGCACCCGGTCGACGGTCAACCCGACCATGTCGTCAATGACCAGGATCTGGCCGTCGCAGTCGCCGCTGGCGCCGATGCCGATGGTTGGAATGGTGATGCGGCGGGTGATGTCGGCGGCAACGGTCTCGACCGTGCCTTCGATGACCACCGAGAACGCCCCGGCGCTTTCGACCGCGAGTGCGTCGCGAACCAAAGCCGCAACGGCCGCCTTGGTGCGCCCTTTGATCTTGTAGCCGCCGTCTTTCTCGACAGATTGCGGCTGCAGGCCGATATGTCCCATGACCGGAATGCCGGCAGCAACGATTGCGGCGATCTGCCGGGCCATATCGACGCCGCCTTCCAGCTTGACCGCCTGGCAGCCGGTTTCGTCGACCATCCGCCGCGCCGAAGCGACGGCTTGCGCCGCCGAATCCTCATAAGTGCCGGCCGGCATGTCGAGGACGACACAAGCCTTGGCCGCGCCGCGCATCACCGCTTGCCCGTGCGCGATCATCATCTCGAGCGAGGCACCCAGTGTCGTCTCGTGGCCGTGCAGCACCATGGCGACGCTGTCGCCGACCAGGAGCAGGTCGACATGGTCGTCGAGCAAGCGGGCGATGGGATAGGTGTAAGCGGTGAGGCAGACAATCGGTGTGCCGCCCTTGTGGCGGCGAATCGTGTCGGCGCTGATACGAATGTCGGTGGTCGGTATTTCCGCGCCCAATCGTCACCTCCGTCGGCCTGCCGCTGGTTGGATACCGGCTTGGGCGCGCAAAGCTTTAGAAAGACCGCAAAGGCTTGGCAAGCGTGCATCTTGCGGTCGAGAGGATCACGGGCTTGTGTCGGGTTCCCGGCAAGCCATTTGCGTCCTCCCTGCGGCAAAACCCTTGCCTTCCCGAAGGCCTGACGCCATAAGCAGGAAACGGGCGCTGCCGGCGCGAGGGTTCTGAGATGAAGACTTTCCTTACGCAGTTTTTCACCTGGTGGAACAGCCAGACGCTGGGAACGCGCCTGCACACTTGGCGGTATGGCAAGAAGGTCGGCCAGGACGAGACGGGCAATGTCTACTACGAAGGCGGCATCGATTCGGAAGGCCGCACGCGCCGCTGGGTCATCTACCGCAACTATTCCGAAGCCTCCGCAATACCGCCCGGCTGGCATGGCTGGATGCATCACCGTGTCGATGTCGCGCCGGCCAGCGAGACCTACCAGCCGCGCGATTGGCAGAAGCCGCATCAGCCCAATCTAACGGGCACCCCGACGGCCTACCGCCCGAAAGGCTCGGTGCTGACCAATCAGCATCGCCCTCAGGTCACCGGCGACTACGACGCCTGGACACCCGGGTCGTAACGGGTGGGTGCGGGCCGATCCTTTATCGCCACAATTGGTGTTTAGCTGCTTGCTGATCAGAAAACGGCGACTAGCCTTGGCGATCGACAGAATCACCCGGGCGCGAACCACCGGTACCCCTAGATGAGCTTTTCCAACCGAATATCGACGGGCGGCCTTGCGCTAGCCGCCAGTCTTGCCGTCAGCACCGCTGCCTTTGCCGCTTCGCCTGAACCGGCACCCGCTGCACCGGCGCCGGCGGCGCCCGCAGGATCGGACCGGGTGACCAATCCCATCGCCGAGTTTGCCGGCATCGACAAGATCACCGGCCGCATCATCACCTTCGATGTCTATATCGACGAGACGGTGCAGTTCGGTGCTTTGCAGGTGACGCCGCGCGTCTGCTATTCGCGGCCGCAGACCGAAGAGCCGAAGACCGATTCCTTCGTCGAGGTCGACGAGATCACACTCGACCGAAAGATCCGCCGCATCTTCACCGGCTGGATGTTTGCCGAGAGCCCTGGCCTCAACGCCGTCGAGCATGCGGTCTATGACGTATGGCTAAAGGAGTGCAAGCAGAAGTCGGATGTGCCGGCGCCCGACGCCGCCAAGGCGGACGCGACCAAAGCCGACGCGTCGAAGCCTGCAGCGGCCAAGCCGAATCCTGCCGCCACTCCGGACGTGGTACAGCCCGATGCCACGGACCCGGCTATCACGGAACCGGATACCACGGAACCGGATACCACCGAAGCCAATTGATCCTCTGGAACCGTCGTGGCCACCATGCGTTTGACCACGGACGACCGCGCATTCATGCGCATGGAGGATAATCCGATGTCAGACAGCAAGCGGATCACCGCCGGCAAGGCGGAATTGCTCGAACTCGAAAAAGGGTTCTGGACGGGTGACGCGGCCTACTACGCGGCCAATGCCGACACCGAATGCCTGGTGGCGTTTCCGCAGATGGCACAGGCCATGGACAATGCCGATCTCGCCAAGACCGCAACCAAGCCCAACCGTTGGCGCGATCTCGACATCGAGCTCAAGGGAATAATTGAGCCGGGCAGCGACATCGTCATGCTAACCTACGAGGCGCATGCGACGCGTGAGAACGGCGAACCCTACGCGGCGCTGGTCAGTACCGGCTACGTCCATCGCGTCAACGGCTGGAAGATGATGTTCCATTCGCAGACGCCGCTGCAAGCCGCGGCCGGGAAGTAAGAGGCCGGATCGTCAGGGATAGAATACGGCCTCGCCCTTCAGCGCGTCGGCCAGCATTTTCTCGTACTTGCCGCGCGGCACGTCGACCGCGCCGAAGCGCTTGAGGTGCTCTGTGGTGAACTGCGTATCAAGCAGAGCGAAGCCGCGCGCCTTCAACCGCTCGACGAGATAATAAAGGCAGGTCTTGGACGCGTCCGTCTCCCTGGCGAACATGCTTTCGCCAAAGAACACCCGGCCAAGGGATACGCCGTAGAGGCCGCCAACCAGCCGGTCCTCGTGCCATGCCTCGACCGAATGACAATGCCCTATCCGGTGCAACTGGACATAGGCTTCGCGGATCGGCGCATTGATCCAGGTTGAGCGGCGCTCCTCGCGCCTTTCGGCGCAGCCGTCGATCGTCGCCTCGAAATCGAAATCGAAACGGATGTCGAAAGGATGCTTCTTGATCGTTTTCCTGAGGCTTTTCGGCGTGTGAAAACCATCAAGCGGGATGATGCCGCGCGTTTCCGGCCGCACCCAGAACACCTCCGGGTCGCTGGCACTTTCGGCCATCGGGAACACGCCCGAGGCGTACGCCTTGAGCAAAAGGTCGGTCGGGATGCGATAGCCGGGCGCGAAGGGGCGGGTCATCGCGTCCCCGGACTACTCTTCCTTGGCCAGATATTTTTCCAGCCAGTGGATGTCGTAGTCGCCATTGGCGATGTCGGCATTGCCGACGAGATCGCGAAACAGCGGCAACGTCGTCTTGATGCCGTCGACAACGAATTCATCCAGCGCGCGGCGCAGCCGCATCATGCACTCGACGCGGTTGCGCCCATGCACGATCAGCTTGCCGATCAGGCTGTCGTAGTAAGGCGGGATCTTGTAGCCGGAATAGACGCCGGAATCGACGCGGATGCCGAGACCGCCCGGCGTATGGAAGTGGGTGATCGTGCCGGGCGAGGGGGTGAAGGTGCGCGGATCCTCGGCGTTGATACGGCATTCGATGGCGTGGCCGTTGAACTTGATGTCTTCCTGCTTGACCGAAAGTCCGCCGCCCGACGCCACGCGGATCTGCTCATGCACGAGGTCGATGCCGGTGATCGCTTCGGTGACCGGATGCTCGACCTGCAGGCGCGTGTTCATCTCGATGAAATAGAACTCGCCATTCTCGTAGAGGAACTCGATCGTGCCTGCACCGGAATAGCCGAGGTCGGCGATCGCCTTGGCGCAGACGCCGCCGATGCGCGCGCGCTCCTCGGCATTGAGGGCCGGCGAGGGCGCCTCTTCCCAGACCTTCTGATGGCGGCGCTGCAGCGAACAATCGCGCTCGCCGAAATGCACGCCGCGGCCAAAACCGTCACCGAACACCTGCACCTCGATGTGGCGCGGCTTTTCCAGGTACTTCTCGATGTAAACCGCATCGTCGCCGAAGGCGGCACCGGCCTCCGAGCGCGCCGTCTGCAGGGCGACCTCGAGGTCGGCTTCGGTATGCGCCACCTTCATGCCGCGTCCGCCGCCGCCGGCCGACGCCTTGATGATCACGGGATAGCCGATCTCGCCGGCAACGCGCTTGGCCTCTTTTTCATCGGTGACCGCACCATCCGAACCGGGCACCACCGGAATGCCGAGCCGTTTTGCGGTGCGCTTGGCCTCGATCTTGTCGCCCATGATGCGGATATGGTCGCCGGACGGGCCGATGAAGGTGATGTTGTGGGCGGCCAGGATGTCCGCGAACTTGGCGTTTTCCGACAGGAAGCCATAGCCCGGATGCACGGCATCTGCGCCAGTGATTTCGCAGGCGGCGACGATCTGATGGATGTTGAGGTAGCTGTCGCGCGACGGCGGCGGCCCGATGCAGACGCTTTCGTCGGCGAGCCGAACATGCATGGCGTCGGCGTCGGCGGTCGAATGAACCACCACCGTCTGGATGCCGAGTTCCTTGCAGGCGCGCAGCACCCGAAGCGCGATTTCGCCGCGATTGGCGATGAGGATCTTCTGGAACATCCGGCCCGCTCTACTCGATCACGACGAGCGGCATGCCGTATTCGACCGGCGTCGCATCCTCGAACAGGATCGCCGTCACCGTGCCGGAGCGCGGCGAAGGAATCTGGTTCATCGTCTTCATCGCCTCGATGATCAGCAGCGTCTGGCCTTCCTTGACCTTTTGGCCGACTTCGATGAACGCCTTCGCGTCGGGCGATGGCGCCAGATAGGCGGTGCCGACCATCGGCGAGGTGATCGCGTTCTTCGCCACGTCGACCGCTGCCGGGGCTGCCGCGGCAATGGGCTGGGCGGATGACGGCGCATAGGCCGGCTGCGGTGCCGCGATCGCGTGCACGCCCGGGGCCTGCCGCGAGACACGCACCTTCAGGTCGCCCAGTTCAACCTCGATCTCGGTGAGGTTGGTGTCGTTCAGTATGCCCGCCAGATCGCGGATCAGCTGCTGGTCAACACCGGTCTTCTTTATCGACATTTTCGAGCCTTCTGTTTGTTGGCCGGTCATAGGCGTGCGGCCAGCGCCTGCAGGGCCAGCGTGTAGCCGAGCGGCCCAAAGCCACAGATCATGCCGACGGCAACCGGCGCGACCATGGACACGTGGCGGAATGGTTCCCGCGCATGGATGTTGGAAAGATGGACTTCAGCGACGGGCAGCGGCGCGATGGCGCGGATGGCGTCGTGGATAGCGATCGAGGTGTGGCTGTAGGCGCCTGGATTGATGACGATGCCGGCGGCCTTGTCGCCAGCTTCCTGAATCCACTCGACAAGGTCGCCCTCGTGATTCGACTGGCGGAAATCGATCTCGAGCCCAAGTGCAGTGCCGGCCTGTTTGCAGTCCTCGGCGATCGCGGCAAGCGTCTTGCCGCCATAGATGCCCGGCTCGCGCTTGCCGAGCGCGTTGAGATTGGGACCGTTCAGGACGAAAACCGTTTTCAAAAAAGCCGACCTTTCCCGGCGCCGACATCAAGCCGGCGCGCTGGGCCCTCTATAATGGGCATAGACGCCTGCGAAAAGAGCGCAAGTGTGTTCTTTCACTGTCCACAACGCGCGGAATGTGACCGTGAGAATGCGCTCGTGAGCAAGATCAGAGCGCGGCTTTCGCCGCCTCGATCTTTTCGGCCAGCACTTCCTGTCCAAGCGCCCCGAACACGACCTCGTTGCCGACCACATAGGACGGCGTTCCGGTGATCGCCAGCTTGTTGGCAAGATCGTAGGTCTTGGAGAAGGCCTCGTTGATCGACGGGTCCTTCATCTTCTCGCGCAGCGTCGCCTCGTCGGCGCCGAGCGAAAGCGCGATCTTGATCGCCGCCGCCTCGGTGGCGCGTCCCTGGCCGCCGAGCAGTGCGTTGTGGAACTCGCCATACTTTTCCGGCTTCATCAGGTGGAACGCCATCGAAACCACGCTCGCCTTCTGCGAATCCGGTCCGAGGATCGGGAATTCCTTGAGCACGAAGCGCAGGTCCGGATCGGACTTGGTCAGCGCCCGCATGTCGTCGATGGCTCGTTTGCAGAAGCCGCAATTGTAGTCGTAGAACTCGACGATGGTGACCTTGCCGTTCGGGTTGCCGACGACGCCGTCGAAGGCCGAGTTGAAGATCTGGTCCTTGGCATCCTTGATGACACCCATATGGGCGATGCGCTGCTCTTCCTTCTGCTTGGCTTCGAGCGCGTCCTGAACCTCCAGAAGCACTTCCGGGTTCTTCAACAGATAGTCGCGGATGATGCCTTCGACCTCGGTCCGGTCGATCTTGGTGTCGGCCTCTGCCGTCTGGGCCGGCTGCGCCGTACCGGCCTTGGCAATCTGTGGGTTTCCGGCCACGAATCCGAAAGCCAGCATGGCCAGGGCGGCCACGGCCCCCGTGGTGCCCAGCAGCAGTGCCTTTTTCATCGTTCCTGTTCCTTCTACCTGATTTTCCGGCCCGGTTCGTCTGACTGTGTCGCGGCGTGCCGCCGGAAGGTTCACTTGATCTTGGTCGATGGTGCGTAGTTTATGATGTCCTGGGCGCGAAGCCAGCGCGGTTCGCCGCGCTTCATCTGCTGCTGTGCCCGCATGGCGAAGATCTTAGCATCCTTATAGTTGCCGGAATAGAAATGACCTTCGGCGGTGGCAAGTTCTGCGCCCGGTATGTCTCCCAGTTCGCCATAGGCCTGCGCAAGGTAGCGGTAACCGGCGGCATTTTCCTTGTCTCGCTGCAGACCATTGTTGATCTGCACGACGGCTTTCTTGAGGGATTCAGGCGTACCGACGGCCATCAGCGCCTGGCCAAGGGAGACAGGCAGCAACCCCGACCGCGCCGGGTCGAGGCTGACCGCCTTGGCATAGGCATCCGCGGCCTCCTTGGGCTTGTTCGCCTTCATCAGGATGTCGCCGCGCAGTTCCTGGAAATATGCATTCTTCGGCTGCGCCTTGATCAGTGCATTGGTCTTGGCGAGCGCGGTCGCTATGTTGCCGAACAGGTACGTCGACTCGGCATCGCCATATTGTGCGGCAAGGCTGCCGGGCATCTTGCGCATCAGCCGCGCCAACCCCGCCTGGCCTTCCATATAGACGGCGATCTTCATGCGCATCATGTCGTGCCGCTGCTGCAGCGCCGGCGGGTCGACCTTGTCGACATTGGGGCTCTGTTTCACCAGCACTTCGAGATTGGCGATGCGGTCCTGCGGCATCGGATGGCTGATCCGGTAGGGATCGACCTGGGCGCCCGACAGCGACAGCGCCGTCTGGAAACGGTGGAACGTCTTCAGCATGCCCATGCCGGACTGCCCGGTGGCGTTGAGATAGGTGATCGCCGAGCGGTCGGCGGTTATCTCCTCGGTGCGCTGATAGGCGAGGATGCTTCGCTGCGCCATCTCGCCGCCGCCAGCCGCCATGCCCATGCCGGCGCCGGCAAGGCCGCGGCTGTTGGTGGTGGCACCGGCGACCATGGCGCCGGCCCCTAGCAATGTGGCGATGATGGCCATCGTCTTGGCACGTTCGAGCTGTTCGCGCAGCTTCTGCTGGTGGCCGCCGGCGATATGGCCGGCTTCGTGGGCAATGACGCCGATGATCTCGTTGGGTGTCTCGGCCGTCATCAGCGCGCCGGTGTTGATGAACAGCCGGCGCCCGGTGACGAAGGCGTTGAAACTCTGGTCGTTGACCAGCACGATGTCGATGCCGTCGTTCGCCAGTCCTGCCGCCTTGAAGATCGGCCGCGCATAGTCGCGCACCAGCGCCTCGATCTCTGCGTCGCGGACCACAGGCACGTTCTGGGCGAAGGCGCTGACCGAATCCGCCAACGCGACGGCAACGCCAAGCGAAAGCGTCGCAAAGACGCGCGCTGTCCGGGCAATCGTCGATCTGGGTCGGCTCAACATGATGGTTCCACTGGTAGACGAGCGGGCGAAAGATGAAAAGTCGGCGCCGGAAACTTCCTCAACTTGTGATCCTCACATCAATCGGGCATTTGTGCGGCGCATGCGCCCGAGTTTGGCGCCTTCAACCATCGGGAATACTGGTTAAATGGTCGTTTCGCTCTCACGTCGTGGCAATGTCGAGCCCTTCCACGCCATGGACATTCTGGCCGAGGCAAACCGCCTGAAGGCCCAGGGTGTGCCGGTTGTTTCCATGGCCGTCGGCCAGCCCTCCGACCCGGCGCCGATCGGCGTTCGCGCGGCCGCGGCCAAGGCCTTGGAGGACGGACGTATCGGCTATACCGACACGCTCGGCCTCGCCGCGCTGCGCAAGGCGATTGGCGAACACTACGCCGATCACTACGGCCTCGATATTCCGCCGAGCCGGATCGCGGTGACCACCGGATCGTCGGCCGCCTTCAACCTTGCCTTCCTGGCGATGTTCGATCCGGGCGACCGCGTCGCCATCGCCGCGCCCGGTTATCCCGCCTATCGCAACATCATGGCCGCGCTCGGCATCGATGTGGTTGAGATCGAACTCGGCGACGACGCCTACCTGCATGCCGGCCATCTGGAAACCGCGCATCGCGAAAAGCCGCTGAAGGGCGTGCTGTTTGCAAGTCCGGCCAATCCGACCGGCGCCGTCGTACCGGCCGATGAACTGGCGGCCCTGGTGAGGACGGCGCAGGAACTTGGCATCGCCGTAATATCAGACGAAATCTACCATCGGCTGGCCTATGCCGCCCCTGACACCACCGCACTTGCCTATGGCGGCGACGTGACGGTGATCAACTCGTTCTCGAAATATTACTGCATGACCGGCTGGCGCATCGGCTGGATGGTGTTGCCGCAAGAGCTGGTGCGGCCGGTCGAGCGCGTCGCCCAAAGCCTCTACATCTCGCCGCCGGAACTGTCACAGATCGCCGCGATCGAGGCGTTCAAGGCGACTGAGGAGCTGGAAGCGGTGAAAGGCCGCTACGCCTGGAATCGCGAGCTCTTGATGAAGCGCCTGCCAGAACTCGGCTTTCCGCTGGCGGCACCGATGGACGGCGCCTTCTATGCCTTTTGCGATGTCACCAGGCACACCAACGACAGCATGGCCTTCGCACGAAAGATGTTGGCGCAGGCGCATGTGGCGGCGACGCCGGGCCGCGACTTCGACACCCAGGCGGGGCACCGCACGATGCGTTTCTCCTATGCCGGCAGCCACGACGAGATGGTCGAGGCGATGGCGCGCATTGAACGCTGGTTGAGGTAGCACCATGCCGGAACTCGAACAGGCGCTGGCCGAAGTCGCCGCCGAAATGGCCGAACGCACCGATCGCGGCGCTGTTGCCACCTACATTCCGCAGCTCGGCAAGGTCGACCCCAAGAAGTTCGGCATTGCCGCCGTCACCAATGACGGCCGCGTGCTGATGGCGGGTGACGCCGATCAGGCCTTTTCGATCCAGAGCATCTCGAAAGTGTTCACCTTGACGCTGGCGCTCGGCAATGTCGGCGACGCATTGTGGCAGCGGGTCGGACGCGAGCCGTCGGGCAATCCGTTCAACTCGATCGTCCAGCTCGAGCATGAGAACGGTATTCCGCGCAATCCGTTCATCAATGCCGGCGCCATCGTCGTTTCCGACATCCTGCTTGCCGGCCACCAGCCGCGCGAGGCGATCGGCGAAATCCTGCGCTTCATCCAGTTCCTGGCCGACGACGAGACCATCATCATCGACCGCGAGGTCGCGGCCTCCGAACGCGCCACCGGTTATCGCAACTTCGCGCTTGCCAACTACATGAAATCCTTCGGCAATCTCAACCATGCGCCGGAGCTGGCGCTGGGTGTCTACTTCCACCACTGCGCCATCGCCATGAGCTGCAGGCAATTGGCGCTCGCCGGCCGCTTCCTCGCCAATGGCGGCAAGAACCCGGCGACCGGGCATTCCGTGGTGTCGGCCGAACGGGCGCGGCGCATCGGCGCCATGATGCTGACCTGCGGCCATTATGACGGATCGGGCGACTTCGCCTTCCGCGTCGGCATTCCCGGCAAGAGCGGCGTCGGCGGCGGCATACTGGGCATCGTGCCGGGCGTAGCCTCGCTCGCCGTCTGGTCGCCCGGCCTCAACGCCAACGGCAATTCCAAGCTGGGCTCGATCGCGCTGGAAAAGCTGGCCAGGATGATGAACTGGTCGATCTTCGCGCCGTAGAGCTGTTGATCGTTTCACGGAAATATGCAGCTTTACTAATAAATTCCGCCACGCCCCGCCGGTAAACCTGTAAAATTGCCATAACTACAGTAACGCGTAGGGAACGACTGCAAATTGGTACCACCAGTCCTTGACCAAGACGGGTCCCCTGACGCAGTCTTGTGTTCTTAAACCCTGCCTGCTGCGAAAGAGAACGAGTCATGCCCATCGGACGCATCGGACAGGAAGTCATCGTCAATTCGACAGCACCGACCTATCAGTATTACCCTGCGATCACGACACTGGCCGACGGCCGCTTCGTCGCCACCTGGCATTCCTATGATGACGGCGACACCATCGGCACTTGCATCCGCGCCCGCATCTACAATGCTGACGGTTCAGCGTCCGGCAACGACTTCGTCGTCAACTCAACGACAGCATTCGATCAGTCTAGCCCCGCGATCACGGGGCTGGCTGATGGCCGCTTCGTGGCCACATAGTGTTCCGATGACTTTGGCGACGGCGATGGTACCTGCATCCGCGGCCGCGTCTACAATGCCGACGGTTCAGCGGCCGGCAGCGACTTCATCGTCAATTCGACGACAGCATTCGATCAGGTTACCCCCGCGATCACGGCGCTGGCCGATGGTCGCTTCGTGGCCACCTGGCAGTCCTATAACACCGTCAACGGATCCAGCGTTTGCATCCGCGGCCGCGTCTACAATGCCGACGGTTCAGCTGCCGGCAATGACTTCATCGTCAATTCGACGACAGCGGCCTATCAGTCTGGCCCGGCGATCACGGGGCTGGCCGATGGCCGCTTCGTGGCTACCTGGTATTCCCTTGACCCGGGCGACGGCGATGGCAGCTGCATCCGCGCCCGCCTGTACAACGCCGACGGCAGTGCGGCCGGCAACGACTTTATCGTCAACTCGACAGCAACGGGCTATGAGGGCCCTCCGGCGATCACGTCGCTGGCCGATGGCCGCTTCGTGATCACCTGGGATTATGGCAGCATCCGCGCCCAGATATTCGACCCGAACATCTTTGTCGGCACTGCCGCCGAGGACATCTGGCAAGGCAGCAATGTCTTCGCTGACCACATCAATGGCGGCGACGGCAACGACACGGTGTCGGGCCTTGGCGGCAATGATACGATCAGCGGCGATGCGGGCAACGACGTTCTCAACGGTGGTGCCGGCGCCGATACAATGAAAGGCGGCACCGGCAACGATACCTACTGGGTCGACAATGCCGGCGATCATGTCACTGAGGCCAATGGCGAGGGCACCGATACAGTCAACAGTACCGTGTCCTTCAATCTCTCCGGCCAGGAATTGGAGAATCTGACGCTGACGGGCACGGGTGATATCAACGGCACCGGCAACTCGATTGCCAACATCATGTCAGGCAATTCAGGCATCAACACGCTAATCGGGCTTGGCGGCAACGACACGTTGGATGGCAAGGGCGGCGCCGACACCATGCAAGGCGGCCTCGGCGACGACACCTACTACGTCGACAATGCCGGCGACCAGGTGATTGAGGTGAATGGCCAGGGCACCGATACGGTGAACAGCTCCATCACTTTCAATCTCTCCGGCCAGGAATTGGAAAATCTGACGCTGACGGGCACGGGTGATATCAACGGCACCGGCAATTCCTTCGCCAATGTCATCACCGGCAATTCCGGCTTCAACACGCTGATCGGCCTTGGCGGCAACGACACGCTGGATGGCAAGGAAGGTGCCGACACCATGCAAGGCGGGGCCGGCAACGACACCTACTTCGTCGACAATGCCGGCGATATCGTCAGTGAAAGCACGGCCGTCGCCAACGGCACCGATATCGTCAATGGCTATATCTCGATCAACCTTGGCGATGGCAACCACTTCACGGGCAACATCGAGAACGTGGCACTGCGGAGCGCGGCTTCGATCAACGCCACAGGCAACAGCCTGGCCAACACGCTGACCGGCAATTCCGGCAACAACGTACTGGACGGCAAAGGCGGCGCCGACACCATGAGCGGCGCACAGGGCAACGATACCTACTATGTCGACAATGCCGGCGATCACGTCAGTGAAAGCACGGCTGGCGCCAATGGCAACGATACCGTCAATGGCTTTATGTCGATCAACCTTGGCGACGGCAACCATTTCACGGGCAATATCGAGAACGTCGCGCTGCTCGGTGCAGCCTCGATCAACGCCACCGGCAACAGCCTGGCCAACACGCTGACCGGTAATTCCGGCAACAATCTGCTGGACGGCAAAGGTGGCGCCGACACCATGATCGGGGCTCAGGGCAATGATGGCTACTTCGTCGACAACGTCGGAGACCGCGTCAGTGAAAGCACAGTCGGCGCCAACGGCACCGACACCGTCAATGGCTACATCTCGATCAACCTTGGCGATGGCAACCACTTCACGGGCAACATCGAGAACGTCGCACTGCGCAGCGCGGCTTCGATCAACGCCACCGGCAACAGCCTGGCCAATACGCTGACCGGCAATTCCGGCAACAACGTACTGGACGGCAGGGGCGGCAACGACACGATGTCCGGCAGCACCGGCCAGGACATCTTCGTCTTCACCACGGCGTTCAATGCCTCGACCAATGTCGACCGCATCACCGACTTCTCGGTTGCCGATGACACCATCCGGGTCGATAACGCCATCTTTGCCGCGCTTGGCGGCAGCGGCACGCTGACGGCCGACCAGTTCATCAAGAACACCACCGGCCTTGCCGGTGACGGCAACGATCATATCATCTACGAGACCGACACCGGCTGGCTCTACTATGACAGCAATGGCAGTGCCGCTGGCGGCTCGACCCATTTCGCTACACTGGCCGCAAACCTCGCGCTGACCAACGCCGATTTCGTCGTGGTGTAAGGTGAGAAGTGCCACCAGTCCTTGACCAAGACGGGATACCTTGATTCCCCTTTTAGGTGCAGCCAATGCCATGCTGGCGGCTGGCCATTTCACACCCTGCCTGCAGCGAAAGAGAACGAGCCATGCCCATCGGACGCGTAGGACAGGAATTCATTGTCAATTCGACGGCAACGGACTATCAATTCGCTCCCGCGATCACGGCGCTGCCAGATGGCCGCTTCGTGACCGCTTGGGCATCCTTTGACACCGGCGACGGCGATGGCGGCTGCATCCGCGCCCGCGTGTACGACGCCAACGGCAGCGCCGCCGGCAGTGACTTCATCATCGAATCGACGTCAACGGCCTATCAATTCGCCCCTGCGATCAGTGCGCTGGCCGCTGGCCGATTCGTGGCCACATGGTATTCCGAAGACACTAGCGACGGCGATGGCAATTGCATCCGCGCTCGCGTCTACAATGCTAACGGCAGTGCAGCCGGCAACGACTTCATCGTCAATTCGACAGCAACGAACCATCAGGTCAACCCCGCGATCACGGCGCTGGCCGATGGCCGCTTTATAGCGGCCTGGGAGTCCTATGACACCGGCGATGGCTCTGGACACTGCATCCGCGCCCGCGTCTACAATGCCAACGGCAGTGCGGCTGGCGACGACTTCATCGTCAACACGACGACAATGAGCGATCAGACTAACCCTGCGATCACGGCACTGGCCGATGGCCGCTTCGTTGCCATCTGGCGGTCCTATGACCCTGGCGACGGTTCCTTGGAATGCATCCGCGCCCGAATCTACAATGCCAACGGCAGCGCCGCAGGGAGCGACTTCATAGTCAATTCGACGGCACCGAGCTCTCAGTATGATCCCGCGATCACAGCGCTCGCCGACGGCCGCTTCGTGGCCACCTGGGTCTCATCTGACCCTGGCGACGGCAGTAATCAATGCATCCGCGCCCGCGTCTACAGTGCCAACGGCAGTGCGGCCGGCAGCGACTTCATCGTCAATTCGACAACAACGGATAGTCAGATTGCTCCGGCCATCACGGCGCTGGCCGATGGCCGTCTCGTTGCAGTCTGGTGTTCTCTTGACGAAGGCGACGGAAGCTACGGCTGCATCCGTGCCCGCGTGTACAATGCCGACGGCGTGGCGGCCGGCAGCGACTTCATCGTCAATTCGACGGCAACCAGTGATCAGTACACCCCAGCGATCACGCCACTGGCCGATGGCCGCTTGGTGGTCACCTGGCAGTCTATAGACGCCGGTGACGGCAGCATCGACTGCATCCGTGCCCAGATCTTCGACCCTACCGTCTTCGTCGGCACCGCCGCCGATGACATCTGGCAAGGCAGCAATGTCTTTGCCGACCACATCAATGGCGGCGAAGCCAACGACACGCTGTCGGGTCTTGGCGGCAATGATACGATCAGCGGCGATGCCGGCGCCGATCTGATGAGCGGCGGCACCGGCGACGACACCTACTTCGTTGACGATTACGGAGACCATGTGGTCGAGGTGAATGGCCAGGGCATCGATACAGTCAACAGCACCGTGTCCTTCAACCTCTCGGGCCAGGAGTTGGAGAAACTGACGCTGATCGGCGCCCGCAATATCAATGGCACCGGCAACTCGATCGCCAATGTGATCACCGGCAACTCCGGCAACAACGTCATCGACGGGCTCGGCGGCGCCGATACGATGAGGGGAGCGCAAGGCAACGACACCTACATCGTCGACAATGCCGGGGATCATGTGATCGAGGCTAATGGTCAGGGCACCGATACGGTCAACAGCTCCATCTCTTTCAATCTCTCCGGCCAGGAACTGGAAAACCTGACGCTGACTGGATCGGCGAACATCAACGGCACCGGCAATTCCTTCGCCAATGTCATCACCGGCAATTCTGCCGTCAACACGCTGATCGGCCTTGACGGCAGCGATACGCTGGATGGCAAGGAGGGCGCCGATACGATGCAAGGCGGCATCGGCAACGACACCTACTTCGTCGACAATGCCGGCGATATAGTCAGTGAAAGCACCGCTGGCGCCAATGGCAACGATATCGTCAACAGCTACATCTCGATCAACCTCAGCGATGGCAACCACTTCACGGGCAACATCGAGAATGTCGCACTGCGCAGTGCGGCTTCGATCAACGCCACCGGCAACAGCCTGGCCAACGCGCTGACTGGCAATTCCGGCGTCAACACGCTGATCGGCCTTGGCGGCAACGATACGCTGGATGGCAAGGAAGGTGCCGACACCATGCAAGGCGGGGCCGGCAACGACGCCTACTTCGTCGACAATGCCGGCGATATCGTCAGTGAAAGCACGGCCGGCGCCAACGGCACCGATATCGTCA